>NZ_LIWS01000010.1:0-49537 GCF_012978835.1 Campylobacter sp. RM16190
ACAAGGCCTAGTTTCTTTGGCTACTACATTTTTAATCACGATTCTATCTATTAAATTTTTATTTTATTTATATTTTCATACTCCCTCTTGCTTTCTTTATTCATAATATCCACATACTCTTTGTGCTCTTTTGAATTTCGCTTAATCTCTGAACTCTCTAGTTTTCTGTGAAGTTCTTCTCTGGAATTCCAGTATGTAGCGCCGGCTTCTCTATATTCATTTATAGCATTTATAAAATCTTTATACTCTTGCGATTGTTTATCAAACGAGAGTATCATTACATTACCATCAGGTAAATTTAAAGCCATAGTTTTTAAATGAATGCCATCTAGATAGTTATTGAACATATCTTTTATATATTTATCCGCAAATCCACCAAATACATTGTCCTCAAAGTATATACTCTAAGGATACTCTATTTTTTCTTTAATGAAAGGCTTTGGAGTAGTGTTACAATAGTAAAAGTCTAGTATGTTTGTTATGATAAGATTATGGGCAATAAGTAAGGAGATGACGCCTAAAATAATATATCCTTTTTTACCCATCTTAAAACACTTATATATAACCCAACCTATAATTATATAAAAAACAGTATAAATATGCCCATTTTACACTTCTTTAAAATATAAAATGGGCGCAATAGTCTTTTTAACATTTTCTTGCATATTTATCCTTTTTTTAAATTTTATAAAAACCAGACAAAAAATATTTTTGATAGGTCTTAAATTTAATATAAACTCATTTGATCAAATTTATATGAAATTTAAGAAGCCAGCTTGCAGTCTTGCACATATTCATCCGAGTATTCATCTTTATGTTTTTCAAGTTCAGTGTAAGCTTTAGAAGATACACCCGATACTATGAAAGGGTTTAAGTTTATTAGAGCGTATAAATTTTCAATAGAACTATTAGAATTTGGTATAGTTGAATCAGGATTAATTAGTTGGATATTAAAGTTGATATTATTAGTACTGTCTTCATATGCTTGACAAATATCTATTATGTCTGTTTTATTAATTGCTTTATTTATTATCTTATCTATCTTTTGCATTGTTTGTTCGGCTATGTTCGCAACTCCGCCTTTAAATATAGCATTTGATGATTTATGTAGTCCGCTTAGATAGTTTGTTACCATTTCTTCGCTAGCTCCGTTTTTTATCATGCTATCGTAAAAGTAGAGTATTTTAGTCATAGGGGTTATATAATGAGTCTCTCCAGAAACTTTTATGAGCTCACCAAATCTCTCACCAGCATATAGATTTGCTATAGGAGAAATGAAATCTTTAGCTCTGATATCTGTTATGGATGTACTCATAGGAGAATTCTGATAATTGTAGAAGGCTTGACCGATAGCATCGTCAATATAATGCTTAAAGTTAACTTGCTCGTTTCCTATCCAAAAGTATTTTCCTTCGGGATCCTTGTATACCTTTTTACTATTCAGTTCCTTTCCGCTAGGAGAGTTAAAAGTATAGCAATTATCAAACAAAGAAGGATACATCTTAGATGCTATTTGAGCTAGTGTTCCTCCAAGGGAGTGTCCAACTATTGTAACCTTACTATTTTCAGAGATTAAATCACTATTATTCTTAAGTCCATCAATAAATCTAATCATATCAGTAACTTGGCTTGTGGGAACAGATTTTGTGCCTAATTCCGCAACATCGGCAACTAAGACATCATAATAAAACTGCTCTAAAGAATTAGTTTCCGTTCCTCTTAAGGCTAAAATAATCTCATCCTCTTTTTGATATAAGGTAGCAGAAAAACCACTGGAATTTGCAGGACTGTTTTGTTTTACAGTATAACCGTTTTTAGTAGGATCATTAACTTCTATTGTTTCATAAGCTATATCCGCTAGCATCGCCATATCTTTATATATTGAAAACTTGCTACTCATTTTTTACTCCTTGATTAAAAATTTTTCTAATAATAATTTATTCGTATCTTTAGCCTCACAATACTTGCCATGGAATGTATGTGAAAGAGTTGACACTTTTATGTTTAAATTATCATAAGGCATAAAAACATTGTATGTTCTTGCAATAAGTTTTGTTTCATCGTAAGAATAAACATCTCTATCATGCACAAGCATAGTTGTGTTAGGGCATTTATCTCTATCCTTCTTACATTCCTCCACATTTTTTGTTATTTTAAATTTATATTTTTGATTTCTTATATCCTCAATAGAGTAGTTATTGTCCACTATCTCTATATAATACTCCTTATTTTTACACATCTTTTGAAATTTGTATAGATTTATCGCATTATGGTAGTACAAATATCCAATCAACGCTAAATTTATCAATACAAATATGATATGGATTTTTGGCTTTATTTTATAGATAAGAATAAGTGCCGGAAGCATTGTAAAAACCATAGCAGCTTCTAGCCACCATACGAATAGAAATATTGGGATAATGATTAATATTTTGAGAGCAACGTGTACTCTCAGATTTAAAAAACAATAAAAGAAAAAAGCCCAAAGAAAGCTATAAAATGTCAGTAGAATAAAAACTTCCATTATAATATCCATTTTAATCCTTTACAAGAAGCTCTGTATATCACTTGTTTTATTATTATTGTAAGATACGCAAGCCAACTGTGCATAAATCTTGTAACTACTAAAATAGTTGCTCATTTGCTATCCTTTTCAATCAATTTATTTTTCAATATCTGTTTTAACTCGTAATTATATTCTAGTAATCCGGTTTTAGTATATCCACAAAATAGCCCGCCTTCCGTACCTGATATTTCTTTTTGGATGCCTGATAAAATAAATGAATTTGGACAATAAATATTGTAAATTTTAGCCACTATCTTGGTTTTGTTCGTATCACTGTAAATATTTATATTGTTTAGTTTTTGAGTAAATTTAGGACTATCTCGCATGTTTGAAAAACTTACACACATATTGTCTAAATCGTCTAAAGTAAAGTTATTGTCTATTATGATTATTTCATAATCTTTTTCTATATTACATTTGTATTCATAAACGATGCGGTTTTTAACATCGATAAAGCTGACGGCAGAAAGCAATACCGCCAGTACAAAAGCAACTCTTTTGTCGAATTTTATTTGTTTTTTTTGAAAAATGCTTAGAAACAACGGCGTTAAAAATATGGAAAATAAAGTAGAAACACCTGATATGGCTAGACACGCTAGCATCAATACAAATTTTAGTATTTTATTTAAATTCGACAAATAAATTTGATTTACTACTACCGCCCAAGCAAAAGAAATTATAAGTATTAAAATAAACGCTAGCATTTTATGCAACTCTCCATATACTGTCGTTTGAATTCGTTCCTGAGACCTCTATTCTCTCTCCGAATCTTTCTTTCCACCATAAATTAGCTATCATGCTAAGAACATCTTTTGCTCTTACGTCTGTTACTGAAGTAGTCATTGAAGTGTTTTGATAGTTATGGAAGGCTTCGCCTATCTTATCTTCAACATAATGTTTAAAATTTATCTGCTCGTTTCCTAGCCAATAATACTTACCGTCACTATCCTTATAAATTTTATGATAGTTTAAGTTGTTTCCGCTAGGAGAGTTAAAAGTATAGCAATTATCAAACAAAGAAGGATACATCTTAGATGCTATTTGAGCTAGTGTTCCGCCAAGAGAGTGTCCAACTATTGTGATGTGGTCGTTAAAAGATATTTTAGGGGGAGTAATCACTTCATCTCCATTTTTTTCACCATATACAAGTTCATTAATAAAATTCATCATATCCCTAGTCTGAGAACTAGGCATATCGTTTAATGCCAAATTACCGTCTGCAACGATGGTGTCTTTGAATGCTTCTAAAGGATCATTAAAAATATTGGCTTCCGTTCCTCTTACGGATAAGATATATTCACCGGTGCTTTTATCTTTAAATAGAGTGGCTTGAAATCCGCTACTACTATTTGCGGGAGAATCTTTAACTGTTTCAAATCTTTTATCAAACGCACCTATCTGTGCGCCAGTGGCATCTTTGGTTTTAAATTCTTTATACCCCGCCCAAGCTAGCTCAGCATAAGTCTTTAACACTTCAAACTTTCTCATCTCTTATCCTTTTTAAAGAATTCTGTTATTAGTTTAGTATTGCAATACATCAAACTTTTTTCCATAGCTCTATCGCATTTGGTAACTCGTCCTCTTGATTGACTACCTAAAGCGCTTATAAGACTCTCTCCTAATATTCCTTGATATCTAAAATCTCCATATATATTATCCGCCAATATCTTGCCTGTGTTTCTATCTTTTATAATTCCTCCATAGTTAAATTCTATCCCGAGTAAATTATCAAATACAGTTGTTATATTAGGTTTAAGTTCCATCGGTCGACTATGAGGATCTTGGGTTAAAATCTCAATAGGAGCTATCTCATCTTCTGAAATTTCTTTACGGGCTATACATTTATCTTTGTAGATCTCTTTGAGGTTTTTCATTGTTTCAGATATATAACTAAATACTCTTCGCGGAGCATAATCATCTGTATCATTTCTATCTTGTATCAGTAGTTTTATCTCTTCAAATATTTGCTTCTCACTTTTTTGGTTTGAATGTAGTTCGTTAAAAAATACATTTACCTCTTGATATGTTACTTTTTCATCTTGAAAAAATTCAATAAGATCTATGTTTGCAGACATATGACAGTTTTTTGATGTATTGTTATCAAGATAAAATCTGAAATACTTACCGTTATAAGCCTCATTATCGCTTTTAACTTTATAATCTATATAGTCTAAACTACCATTCATTAGCATTTTAAAGGCTATATCTTCGGTTGCATTATAGCCTGTATGTTGATTTAAAACAGGAAAGCCTTGAGTAGTAGTTCTTTCTCCTGAATAATAAGCATTTATACTAGGCTTTTCATAGATATTTATCTTAGCATATACATATCCGTAAGCATGAAATATAGCCGAGACTATCATACCGTCTCCAAAGAATACTAAAAACCATATAAGAAGCGCTCTTAGCTTACGTATACCTTTGGGTCTGATTATAGCCATAAAGAAAGTTACGATAAGAAGTATTAGGATTATAAAAAAAGGAGTTGCTTCATGCATATTAGTCCTTTAAAAAGTTATATGCAAAATTAAATTAAACATAAAAAGCTTTTTTATAATAGTAATATTTTATTACTGACAACTTTAATGGAGTCTTAAAGTATCTAACTTAGTCTTATGACAAACAGAGATAAACTCAAGATACATTGATAGTCATATATAGTGATAAATTATAACTGACTTTATAAGTCATCGTTTGGATTAGAACCAGCAACTAAAAAGTAAACAATAGTTTTATTTAAACCATAGATATCAATACAACTGTTTTATAATAGATTTAATATAAAAGTGTGTCGCTAAGAGTATAAAGCGTAGCGACACAAATTCGACACACTTTTTTTCGGAATAGAATAGAATTGATAAGAAATTTAAGGAAAAAATAAGAAAAATTTAAGGAAAAATAGATCAAAAATCAAAGAAAAATAGTTGATTCTAAGCTCGTATTCAAGGCTTTTTAAGAACTTTTTGGGAAGAAAAAGAATAAAACGGAAAAATAAAGAAAAAAATGGAACTGAAAGGAAATGGCTCCGGATGCTGGAAGCGAACGGAATTTGACTAAATACCGAACTTTAGGCACTTTAAGCTTACTAAAAAATCGTTAGTGTCTCACTTTTGTCTCACTTTTATCGGAATAAAATGACATAAAATTTGAAATCTTTAGAAATAAAATGGAAAAAATCGGAAAAGTTTTTGTTAAATTTCACAAATTTTTCAATTGGTTTTCAAAAGGTAAAATTACAAAAATAGGTTAAATCCCTAAGTTTAGGGATTTAAATGATATAAAAAAAATGATAGGTTTTTTATCTTTAATGAAATGCCGTATTTTATGGCTTTATAATTAGTTAAATTATTTTATTTTTATGCAAAAATAAAAGGATAATTGATTTTTATCTTTTATTTTGTTATACTTGTATTACAAATACAAAAAAAGGAAGCAAGATGTTACACTCGGTTAGACTTGATAAAGATTTATCGGCTAGAATTTCTTTATTATGCAATAAAACAAAACGCTCAAAATCTTACTATATAAAAGAAGCATTGAGATATTATTTGGATAATTATGATGAGGACAAATATGAATTAAACGAAGAAACTATAAAGGCGATAAGAGAGAGTCAGGAAATTATAAATAATCCATCAAAATATAAAGGGTATCGAGATATTGATAAAATGATGATGGATATTTTAAATGACTAAATATGAGGTTAAATATACTAGCTCTTTTAAAAACGACATTAAAAAATTTAAAAAAGATGAGGATGCTTTAAACGAGATAACAGATGTAATTAAAAAGATAGCAAATGATGAGATTTTAGATAAAAAATATAAAGATCACAACTTAAAAGGTGAATATAAAGAGTATAGAGAATGTCACATAAGACCTAATTTGCTTTTAGTTTATAAAAAAATTGAAGATACTTTAATCTTGTCTTGTGTTAGAGTTGGATCTCATAATAAAATATTTAAAATCTACTAAGTCTTTCTCACTTTCTTTCTACTTCTAATAATTCTACACCGTTTAGTCTCTCTGAAATAGATATTGTCTTTTCAATATCCCTATAAAAAGAGAAATCATCTAAATTATAAACTTCATCGTTTACACTTACCGTATCATTCCAAAAGCCAATCAGTCTATTATCTATCTCATCCACCGATCTAAAACTCCTAAAGCAAGGGCAGAAATTTAATACGCTCTTATGCCCGAAATGTAGATCGGATGTAAAAAATATATTACTATTCATCCAATATCCTTTTAAATATAAATACTAATTGCTTTGTGGAAGTTTTGTTTGTGGAATATAAAGGTAGAGATGATTCTACATCTAAAAATTTGAAGGTGTACTTAAATTTCTACTATTTTTGCTTCATAATTTGTAGTTTCGGACATTCTTTTAGTTTTATATCCGTATGAATTCACTACTACTCTTACCTTTTCATCGCATACCCTACACTCTTTAGATATATGGTGTTGAAATGTTCATAAAGAGATATTTTGTCGTGTATACCCAACAAAATACCTAGTTAAGGATAATCACTAAAACCCTATCTTAGCGTTTTTATCTTCATTCTTGAGAGCAACTTCTTGCTCTAGTCTCTCATAAAAATCATCTCCGTTTTTAATAGGTCTAAATTTAGCTTGTCTTCTCACGCTAGCAAAATCTCCCGGAGCTAGTGAGTCTAAATTTGAAACTTTTTTAGCTATATTTTCGTCAAACTTAACTTTTAGCAAGGCACACTCTTTTTTAAATAAATTTAGAGCTTGATTTGGCAACAGATACCCAAACTCTAGCTTTAGATCAAATCTTCTAAGGCTTGCTTTATCGAGGTTGTCTATTAAATTCGTAGTTGCGATAAATATCCCATCAAAGCTCTCCATCTGCACTAGCATCTCATTTACCTGAGTTATCTCCCAGCTTCTCGCAGCCATACTTCTATCTTGTAAAAAGCTATCTACTTCGTCGAATACAAGCACTGCTTTTTTGCTCTTGGCTTCTTTAAAAGCCTCTGCTATATTTTGCTCGGTTCCTCCGACCCACATAGATAAAAGATCGCTTCCTTTTTTGATGATTATAGACCTTCTTAGGCTTTTAGCGATAAATTTAGCATAGGCGCTCTTGCCGGTGCCGGGTACTCCGTAGAGGCAAATCCTAGCGCTTTTGCTATCTTTTATGCCCCCTCATTAGTTCATTTAGATCGCAGTCTGAGTTTATGAAATTTGGGTCATAACTGCTAGGAAGATCATCGCTTGACTTTTCTTTTTTCTTGTCTTTTTCTATCTCTCCATATCCTTGCGCTTTTAAAGTGTTGCTTATCACTCGCTCAAAGGCTTTGTTTTTATCTCTCGCGTTTAAATTTGAAACGACTAAACTCGCATTGCTAACGATAGCTGGAGCTATAAATTTATTCTTTGCTAGCTTATTTATTAGCCTATTATCTATCAAATTGGCACTATACTCTTTGATGATTTTTGCTCTCATGTTTTGATTCGGTACTCCTAGCTCTATAACTAGATTAAAGCGTCTAACTACGGCTTCATCCATACTGTAAATATCATTGGTTATCCAGATAGTCGGAACCTCGTTTGTTTCTAAGGTCCTATTTATAAAGGCTTTACCGTATTGTCTTTTCTCGTCGTTTCTTGTGTTAAACACGTCTTCAGCTTCGTCATACATCAGCAAATTTGATCCGGCGGATAATACGTTTTGCGCAAGACAATAAGATCTTATCCTTTGGGTCTCATTTGCATATCCACTTTCGTCTGCATAAGCAACTTCATAGAGTTTTAAATTTAGCTCATTAGCTATTACTTTACTCAGCTCTGTTTTGCCCGTCCCTACTGAACCGTAGAGGAGCACGTTTACTCCTTTTTGCTTTTTACGAATAGCGTTTTTTAGAAAAGAGACTAAAATTTGCGTATCCTCTTTTACGTGAGTATAGTTTTTAAGCTTCAAATTTGTTTGACTACACGGTTTGATTGCGCTCGCAAATATTTCGTCTATACTTTCGCATTTGACGAATAAAGCGCCCATAAATTCGTTATTTATGATGTCGATTTTGGATCTTAGTTTGCATGCGTAAAAAGCATCTATTTTTATCAATGAAGTCTTGGTGAAAATTCCGTCTTTTCTAAAAGCATTTTGAACGTCGCTAAAATTTAAATTTAATATCTGCGATAAGGCTTTTACGGCTTGTCTATTGTTTATATCTCCTATTAGATCGCAAGCATCCGAGACGATCTCGTAGTTAAACACAATAGCGACGAATCTGAGAATAGTCTTTTCGGCGTCGTTTAGACCTAAATTTGACTGAAGTAAATTTAGATTATGCTCGAGATCTTTTAGTTCGCATGAGATTTTAGTTTTTTCAAGGACGTCAAGCCTATTTTTAAGAGCTTCGATGTCCTGCTTTGTAGGCTCGCTTGAATGCACGCCTAGAAACTCGAGGACATTATCGTATCTGCATCTTAAAAACTCCCTTTCTCCGCCTGTGCGAAAAATCGCACGAAGTATCCAAAGCATCGCAAGGTCATATATCTCGTTATCTACATAAAAGCTTTCGTTTCTCATACCTGGCTCCTTGTTTGTTTTTTGTTTGAAGGTATTTTACTAGGTTAAAAGGACAAAAAATTGTCCAACTAGGTATATTTATAAGATTAGTGCGCCTATAATGCCATTTAACAAAATTACGTGGGTAATACACGATTTAGAAGGCCAAAAGCTTCAATATTTTGTAATTATAAACTAGTAAAAATGAAACTGTTTGTAAATAATATAGTATCTTGAATGAGTTAAATAAAATACTTCTTTAATAATATTTAAAAGATAGCGGCGTATAATAAGCCGTAGGTAGAGATATATTTTAAAAAATAGTAAACAAGGAGCAAAAATGTCATCATTGCAAGAATGTTTAAAGCTAAGAGATGAGTTTCAACAAAGATGGACTTTACAAGCTGTAAAAAATATGACCATAGAACAATACACAGGAATCGGCAACAAGGATACTTTTACATACTGGCTTGAAAGCAAAACAGAAAATCTTATAAGTATATGGGGTGGGTCGGCTTATAAATTTGGAATTTTCAAAAGAGCCCAAAATGATGACAAAAAGGAACTCAGAAGCGGTCAAACAGGCGATGGTGAGTACGGCTGGTATTTAAAATATGGAAACACTAGAAATGAAGCGTTTGAAAAAATAAAAAGCCTCATTTTACAAATTATAAATCACGCACAAAACAAAGAATTTGAGAATATTGACAGCATTGATCTAGGCGATGCCGTAAAATGGAAAATAGCTTTTTTATATGCGCCAGATAAAACCCTTTTACGTATTGTTTCACGAGATGCCTTTAAGTATCTCGCTCAGAAAAATAATATAGAATCAAACAGGATATCACAAATTCAAAAAGAACTAATTAAAAAGAAGCCAGACAATATTGACTTTTACGATTATTCGTCCTCGCTATGGAATGAATACGCAAAAGAAAACGATTCAAAACAGTCCGCATTAGAAGAAGAGAAAGAAAATGAGCCGGCCAATGATAACAAAACAGCAACTTATCCCTTAAATCAAATTTTATACGGCCCTCCAGGAACCGGAAAGACATACACCACAGTAGTAAAAGCCATAGAGATACTAGAAGAAAGAAAAGTCGATAGAAGCGAAAACAGAGATGACCTAAAAAAGAAATTTGATGAATATATACAAGGCGGACAAATAAAATTTGTAACATTTCATCAAAGCTATGGATATGAAGAATTTGTTGAGGGCATAAAACCTGTCTTTAACCAAGATGAAGGATTAGAATACAAAATAACAAATGGAGTTTTTAAAGATATTTCCAAGAATGCAATTTTTAATATAGGAGATGTGATAGAAGGATATACGATCTCTTATGTTGGAAGCGAGCTCATAAAACTAAAGAAAAAAAATATACAAGGAGAAATTCCTGTCCCAATTTATTTAGTAGAAGAATTAGCGAGATTATTAAAAAAAGGATCTATTACAATAGAAGATATTAAAAATAAAAACGCGGCAGAAAAAAATCCAGAAATACTCGAAAAATATATAGTAAATGGCTATACAAATTTGTTCACATATTTAGTTGAATATTATATGGAAAAATCAAACAGAAAATCAGAAAAGCGAGTATTAATCATCGACGAAATCAATCGCGGAAATATATCTAAAATTTTCGGCGAGCTTATAACGCTCATAGAGCCATCAAAAAGACTCGGTGCAGATGACGAGATAATAGTGGAGCTACCATACTCAAAAGAGAAATTTGGAGTGCCGTCAAATTTATATATAGTCGGCACGATGAATACGGCAGATCGCAGCATAGCCCTTATGGATACAGCACTTAGAAGAAGGTTTGAGTTTGTGGAGATGATGCCAGAATACAATAATCTAAAAGAAGTTGCCGGCATAGATATTGGGCAAATGCTAAAAACGATAAATGAACGCATAGAGTATCTTTACGACAGGGATCACATGATAGGGCATGCTTATTTTATAAATGCGTCAGACATGGAAACGCTTGCAAATGTCTTTAAAAACAAAATTTTACCACTACTACAAGAGTATTTTTACGACGACTGGGAGAAAATAAGGCTAGTTCTAGGAGATAATCAGAAAAACGAAGACTTTCAGTTTGTTAAAGTCAAGAAAAATATGGTTGCAAAAGAATTATTTGTATCAAAGATCGACGATGTAGACGATAAAGTCTTATACGAGATAAACAACCAAGAAACTTTCAACAACCCTCAAAGCTATATAAAAATTTACAAACAAAACAAAACGCAAGAGCAATGATCAAATACTTAATAGAGTTTGAAAAATTTCGCCCGGAAGACGACCAAAACCTATTTAAAGCTGTAGATGCCTTTACTAGAGAAAATTTTGCCGCAGTAGAGTTTTTAAAGCCCGGTAGAGACAAAAGGGGCGATTTTTTACAAGCTCAAAACTACGTCGGTATCATCCAGACAAAAAGCGGCGATAGCCTTGAGATACTTCCTAAGATCCACGACAACGATAATAGTAGCAATGAAGAGGCGGTAGAAAATTCTAAAAAGATTTTACTAACGATGCTAAAGACTTTAAAAAGTCATCCGTTTAAAAATATAAACATAGCAAATTTAAAAAGCCTAAATTTGCCGCTTCTTGAAATTTTTATATCAATGTTCCTCGACGAAGTATCAAAACTCATAAAAATAGGCATAAAAAGCGACTATGTAGAGCTAGAAGATAATCTAAAATTTTTAAAAGGAAAGCTTAAAATATCGGAGCAAATACGTAAAAATATCGTCCATAAAGAGAGATTTTACGTTTGCTATCAAGAGTTTTTCACAGATAGGGCCGAAAATCGTCTTATAAAAAGCACGCTCGAGTTTTTATACAAGCGCTCAAAATCAAGCAGAAATCAACGGCTTATTAGAGAATATTTATTTGCTTTTGACGAAATTTCATCTAGCTCCGATATAAACGCGGACTTTAGCCGCTTAAAACTCAATCGCCAAACAAAACACTATGAACAAGCGCTTTTATGGAGCAAGATATTTTTACAAAAGAAGTCGTTTAGTCCGTATAGAGGTAGCGATGTGGCTTTTGCCCTGCTTTTTGATATGAATAGACTTTTTGAAAGCTATGTCGGAAATTTTATAAAGAAAAAGCTTCCGAATGCTAAATTACAGCATTCACAAAAGCATCTTATAGAAAAACCAAAAGACTTTATGCTAAAACTGGATATATTTTTAAAGAATCAAAAACGAAATTATATAGCTGATACAAAGTGGAAAATAGTAAAATCAGAAAAAGATATATCTCAAGCCGACCTATACCAGCTATACGCTTACGGCAAAAAATACGAGTGCAACAAGCTATATCTCATCTATCCAAGGACAAGCAGTGTCGATCAAAAGGCTATGAAATTTAGATATGAAAACGATATGCAGCTTAATGTTTTATATTTTGATTTAGAAAAAGACAAGCTTACCAGATATTTATTAGCTTAACATTATCCATACGACCTAGATTCTAGTTTTTCCTCTTTTAGGTATTGAATTTGTGCACTTAAATTTACTATTACTTAGTCGTATATTTTAAAACACGAAAGAGCAATATGACAGAAGAAGAGATGTGGCAGGAGTATGACAAGTATTCTTTTTTAATAAGGGCAAAATCTAGTGATGATTTTGTGTGGAATGCCATTTTCACTAAATACAGCTGCACGGATATGGCAAAGGATTTTTATAGGCAAGCCGTAAAGGCGCTAAATAATACTTATGACGTAATAGATGAAGTAAAATTTATATTGCAGAATCTAGATCAAGATTTTGGCTTTGATACTAAGTTTGTGCAAGAGATACGGCAGATGATACTAAACGTAGAGATGACGCCGTACGAATATCAAGAAGTATCTAAAATACTAAAGAGCAACTCCATTAATCCAACTTGGTAGCCTATCTCCTTAGCCTATAATAAACCGTAAAAATACAAGGGCAAATAAGGGCTGATTGATGGCCCTCTATTCTATCCGCGGATAAATTTAAGATATTTCTTTCACGTAATCATAAAATTTCCTTACTATCCTTGGATGTTTGATCTTTTTTATGGCTTGGGCTTCTATTTGTCTTACACGCTCTCTAGTTACTCCACCTAGTACTAGCCCGGTTTCTTCTAATGTATATGGACCGCCTACTCCAGTGTTTCCGTTTTTTAAGTCTGCTAGCTTAGACACTTCCTGGATAGTTTTGGCCTGAAGGGAATTTATAATACCCGCCAAATCGCTCTTGATATTTTTTAACCTAAACTTATCTTCCACAGAGACATCGGTGGCATTCACCATAAATTTGACTTTTTCTCGCAGTTCTTCGGCGACTTCGAGCATTTCTTTTATTTGGGTTAAATTTTGCATATGGACTCCTTTGTAGATTGTGTCTTGTAATAGTATATTTTGTTAATTTTTTACATAGGTTGATCCATAAAAGTATTTTACCGAGCAAAAAGGACATATTTACTGTTAAGCTTACCGTTGATGAGGAAAAACTTGCAATGCCTGAGTTTAAGGCGTTATGTTCGAAAATTAATTCTAAATCCGTTTATGTTGTAGATTTTGATACAGAAGAGCTTGTAAAAAACTCTATTATCTCTCTTAATAAGAAGTTATTGATTCCGAAGATTCACTTCAAAGTGGAAACGGGTACAATGAAAGAGATTAAGTCAAGAAGTGATTTAATAAACACAAGTTCATTTTCAAAGGAAAGTTTGCGAATCTACAATGTTTCTGTAGCCACGAATTCAAATCTAAAGTATGATTTGATAGGCAAACTAGTAGAGGAAACCGGTCTAACTAGAAAGGCTGTAATTCAAATTTTGCAGGGTATGGAAGAATCTGTATTTAATCAGTTTAAAGATAATCCGGAAGAATTTATTATTCGTGTAGCGGGACTAATTAATGATGAAAAGGCGACAGCGATTATCGAGCATATCACCTATAATGTTATGGATGAAAGGTATGACACAACAACCGATACTCTACACTGTTTAATCTTTTATTGTTAATTTAATACATTTAAATTTTTATATCTCTTAATTGCTCCATTGATTAAAATTATTTATATGGCTAATTCTATCTGCAGTTAAGGTATCTATTATGTAGTAAATATACAAAATATATAAGAAAGTCAGGAAATATACTTCTTAAATTTAATATCAAAAAAAATAATACAAAAAAATCCTTACTATAGTATTCGAACCAACAACTAAAAAGTAAACTGTTATTTTTGTAATAGCGTATAATCATATGAGCTTTTAAAATAGTACTTTATTAAAAAGTGAGACAGTAAAAAATTTCATACTTACTGTCTCACTTTTGTCTCACTTTTTTTCGGAATAGAGTAGAATCAATAAGAAATTTAAAGAAAAAATAAGAAAAATTTAAGCAAAAATAGATCAAAAATCAAAGAAAAATAGTTGATTCTAAGCTCGTATTTAAGGCTTTTTAAGAACTTTTTAGAAAGAAAAAGAATAAAATGGAAAAATAAAGAAAAAAATGGAACTGAAAGGAAATGGCTCCGGATGCTGAATCAGAACCGGCTTGCATTAAACACTGTATTTTAGCCACTTTAAGCTTACTAAAAAAATGGTAGTGACTCACTTTTGACTCACTTTTTTTCGGAATAAAGTAGAATAAAATAGGATAAGCTTAGAAATAAAATGGAAAAAATCGGAAAAGTTTTTGTTAAATTTCATAAATTTTTTAATCGGTTTTCAAAAGGTAAAATTATAAAAATAAGTTAAATCCCTAAATATAAGGCTTAAAATGATATAAAAAATGATATCTTTTTTATGTTTTATGAAAATACTTAAATTAACAGCTTTGTTTTTAAAACTTACCAATTAGTTTTCAATATATTTTATTAAAGTCTAGATTATTTTAATTAGATCATGCAGATAAAAGATGCTGTTGACCTAAGCTCTTTAATGGTTCAGCCGGGCTTATGGAACACAACAAAATTTATAAGTTTTTCAAATACGCACCAAAACAAATGCAAAATAAAACCAAGCTTTTCAGATACCGATAACCTCTTTAAATCGAATATACAGCAAGCTTTGACAAAAAGGCTGATGATGGAGATATAGTAAAAGACTACTATGTCACAAATAGGCGAGTAAGAAGAATTTATCTGCCCTCAAAACAGTACTCAAGCATCTTAAAACTTGATCCACAGATAAAAAGAAAAGAGTTTATATTTTTGAAGGCGTAAGTGATGCACATGCACTCGCTATCAAAGATGGCGAAGTTAAGTCACCTCTAGAGAAAGCGATATAAATAAAAATTTTATTTATGATAGGTAAAAATTTAAGCCATCTTTTGGCAGCTTAAAATATTTAATATTTTACTTTTTTATTTTTTTCAAAAACTCAATATCTTTATTATTGTTTATTTTTCTGAAACTTTCTAAAATTTTCTTTTCAGCTTCAGGCGACCAGTAAATTTTTAAATTTTGCTTTGCTCTAGTAATAGCAGTATAAAAGATATTGTGAGTTATCATCTCATCAATTTCACTGCTTATAACTATCTTTACGGAGTTGTATTCTAAGCCCTGTGCTTTATGGATGGATATAGCATAAGCTACATGAAAAGGGGCAGTAGCTTCCTCGTCATCTTTATAACCTCCGTCTTCATCGGCTGTTTTGTATTTATTTACATAAAATTTTATAACAGATTTTCCTTGATTTTCTAGCAACTCAAAATCATAATTTTTAGCATCTAGTGCGTTTATTGTTTTTTCTATCTCAATACTAAACCAAATTTGCTTATTCTCAAGCTCAATATCAACAATCTTTCCTTTCATATTATTATAAATCAAAGGCTTAAATCTCTCCGTTTCATTAAATAAAATCGGATCGCCAATCTTATATGTATGGAGATTCCATTCAACACCTTTTTCTTTGTTATTTTCTTGTAAAATTGTGTTTAAGTTATTGATTCCGTATAAACCGTCATAATTTAGGCACAAAACAATTTCATCATCTTTGCTTTCAAAACTTAAATCTTCTAGTCTTTGCGAATAATTTTCTCTTTGCAAAATTTCACTGATAGAGTCGCCAAAATTCCTTACTTCATTCCATAAATTTAAGAGTTTTTCATCTTTTGTTCTGTATGTTTTTTCTAGGTAAAAAGAGCAATTTTTAAGAAATTTTTGAGCTATTTTAAACCAATTTCCAAAAGATATTGCTTCTATCTGATATATATCTCCGACCAAAAGAATAAGATCAAACTGCACTTTATTTAATACTTTTTTCATATCATCATTGCTTATAGTGCTACACTCATCAACGATTAAAATATCATATTTGTGCTCAGATTTGCTTGATGCTATTTTCGTAACTGTTTTAAAATCGCTATCTAAATTTGCATCAACCCTTCTTTTTAAATTATCTACGGCAGTATTTGTGTTTGCTAAAAATAATTTTGTGTGATCTTTAAAAAATTTTGATACATATCCTAACAATTTTGTCTTGCCTGTTCCTGCAGCACCATAAATCAACGCTACTTTTGAATGCTCAAACATATTAATAATAATTTCTTTTTTATTGTTATCATTGATTAAATTTGGATTTTTACTTAACCAATCTTTTACTGAATTTGAATAACCCTCAATACCGCTTTTGGTTAATTCGCCAAGTATATCAATAATTTCGATTGATTTTTCAACATACTCTTTTATGTAAAAATGATTTTGAAATTCTTCAATTCTCCTGCCTGTGTGACCTTTTGGATTTTTTGTGTTTCCCTTCCAAAGCAGTGAATTAAATTTGTCTCGTAAGCCATCAATATTATTAAAATTAAAATCTTTTTTATCAACAAATAAATTTCCATTATTTTCAATTTTGCTTCTTACTGCTCTTGCAAAAATTTCATACTCTCTTCCTGCTGGGTTCAAGCACTCCATTAAGTCATAAAAACTAGGATTGTGGTTAAGTAAAGATGTTGCAAACGGCATTTGTTCAAAAGGAGAACATTTGTAATTTAATCTTAAATTTGATAAGAATTGATTTTCATTGCTATCGAATTGCTTTTTTATTATTTGATTTCTTAAATTGTACAATAAATATCTAACGGTATTTTTACCGTCTTGCGTTACCGATTTTGCTCTGTCTAAAATATCAAAAATATGTGAAACATTTCCTTTAGAAATAATATCGTTTTTAATATTTTCATAGTCGTGCCTATCAATCAAATCAACTAAGCTAATTTTATTTTGTGTTAAAAATCGCATCAATTCTTTATATTCATTTGTTCTTCCTATTGTTTTATAAAGTCCAAATATTTTTCCAAAATTTTGCCATTCGGCGGGTCTTATAGCAACTTCCCAATCATCAATAATCTTTATCTGCATTTGTTTGGTTAAAATTTCTATCTTTTCGTTATGAAGCCATAAATTTAAGGCATAATTATCAAAAATTCTAAATTTAGAGAATGCAATTAATTTGTCAAATTTGTTAAAATTATCAACAGCATTTACAAATGTTATCTCATAATAAATTTGTTCTTTTACAATAAATGGTTTTATTTTTGTTACATAGTAAGCACTGCTCTCTTTACTAGAATTACTTAAAATATTTTGATTTTCTAGTTTTTCTGCAATTTTTTCGTAATATTCCATAAATTTTTTGTCTAAATTGAGCGGAAATTTACTTAAATTTTTAAGAACTTCAATGCTGTAATTTTCTTTTAGAAAATTCTTACATTCAATTAAATATATAAAATACTTTAGCATCAGACGCTCAGAGGAATTTTCACTAAGAGTATAGTGAGAAGTACTCTTATCTAAGAAAGAGTGAAACTTTACTAGAAATGGATAGTTTCCTCCTTTTGATCTTACATATTTAATGGCATTTTCATTTATTATTTGCTTAAACTGGTTTGTGTCTATATTTTCTTGTGTAGAGTGAATTTTTTGAAAAATATATTCAACTAGAGTTCTAAGCTGACCTAAGATATTTTGACTTATAAAACCCCGTTCATCACATATGCTGTTATTTGCAAGGTTTTTGTCTATATTCTCACAAATAATTAAAATTTGATTGTCAAAATTCATTTTTATCCTTTTTGATATCTTGAGGCAAAACTAAGAAACAAACCAAAGCTTGTATTATCGATATTAAGTTGTTAATCTAGGTTTAGATTTTTTGCTCACAAATTCGTCAAAACTTAACTTGATAAATTCTTTATAACTTAGTTCATACGCAGTAAATAAGCCATAGTTTGTATGACTTGAGTCTTTAGATGTTTTAAATTTCATATTTTATCTCATAAAAAATATCATTTTAGATTGAATAGGAATAAGTATTTTATCATCTTAATGAGATAATTTTTACTGTTTTTATAATTTTAATCAAGATTTTACAGCTTTCAATCCTATAAAATCCTCTCTTTGTATTTTAATATAGTCTTGCGTAAAAGCTACATACAAATATTATTGTGATGTGTATCAATTAAATTGTAACTTGTTTTAATTTGCACAATTGACAACATTTCAATTTAAATATATTAAATACTCATACATCCTAACAGTATCTATACAATCATTCATACCCCCTAAGAACATTTTATAGCTTCTTGAACGTAAAAGCTTTTTGTTCGCTTAAGTATCTTTGCTATTCTTTCAAACTTAGCTTCTATGTCTTTATCTAGTTTGACTGAATGAAAGTGGATAGATTTCTAACACTTAGTCATAACAATAGAATGTTTTATGCTTTTTACTAAAAGTTTTATTATGTTTATCCTGCCTTTTAAACACCATCAAACTCACCATCATAAGCATCGCTTCTGTTTCTAACACCAAGTACAAGTACTATAAGCTCATAATCTTTTATCTTGCATATTATTCTGTATCCTCCGACTCTATATCTCCAAAGACCGGATAGATTTCCTATAAGTGGTTTACCTTCATCACGAGGATTATCTAAGCCTTCTATCTCTTTTAGTTTTTTAAGTATTTTAATGCTAATACTATTATCTAACTTCTTAAGCTCTTTTAACGCATTTTTACTGAAATTTACTTTCATATTTTTACGCCAAGCTCTTTAGCTACTTCATCAAGAGTATAAAACTGAGGATTAGGATCACTCTCTATCTTTTTTAACTCTTCCATAGCATCTATATAATCATTCATATCTTCTAAGAATCTTTTTATAGCTTCTTGAACATAAAAGCTTTTTGTTCGTTTGGTATCTTTTGCTAATCTCTCAAGCTTAGTTCCTATATCTTTATCTAGTCTAACTGAAATTTGCATATTTAGTCCTTTGTATTATTTGCATTACAAGTATTATAGCATATTTTATAAAAACAGTTAAGTTGATGTGTTGAGATATGAAGTATAGATTAATTATATTGCCTAATAACCATAAGCCTTAAATTCACTCTTTTGTTTTTTATTTAGTATCACCAATTCACACCCTCACATCCACTCTCTTATAGAATCTATCCTTTTCTTGTATCTGTTTATCATTGCTATTTAGAGTATGGTTAAGATATGAGATATTGTATAGCTCATTTGAGCTTATTATATTGTTATCGGCTAGATGTATTAAAAATCTTAATTCATTGTTTTTCATTATCTTACTTATCGCTGTTGCTCCAAGCTCTTTTAGACTTACAAATTTATCATCTTGTTTAATAGCTATGGTTTCAAAGTCAAGGCTGTTTAGTTCTTCTTTACTCATATTCTTAGCTTCAAGGTTAATGCTTGCTCTTTTATCTCCTGAAGTATTTAATCTGCCGGTATCCGTATATAGATCTCTTACGTCTATCTCCCTACCGCTATCAAATTTTAAGGTTATGGTTCCGTTACTATTCATTCTCATGGCTATTACGCTATCGCTATCGTTTAATGCCAGTGCGGCTTTATTACTATCTGATTCAAAGGCTCTTTTTACCTTTTCTAAATTTGATATGCTAAATTCTAATCCGGTGGCTTTTTTAAACTCATTTTCCATGGCAAGCATATAAGATGATTTACTATCTTTTAGCTTAGATATATACTCATCTGCGTTTTGCACATCATAATCTTTTAAATTCTTACTTAGCCACTCTATATCTTTAGTGTGAGCATCAAGCTCTTTACGGTAATCGTTATAAAACTTCATAAAGCTACTTCTTTGATATCCTGTGTATGAGAAGTCTTTATCTTTAGGAGTATCTGATTCTATTATAGGATTAAACTCACTAAGCTTTAGCTTTCCGTCAAATCCAACCTTTTCATAGGCAAAGTTATTAAATAGGCTATTTTTATTAAATACGTTATTGTTTCTTAGGTCTACCCAGCCGTCTTTATCCGCGTATGCATCAAAAAAGTTCTTAATACTATCGGCTTCCGCCTTTTTGTATCTACTCTCCGGTGCAAATACGGTGTAGGGGTTTTCCTTGTAGTAAAAAAGGCGATTATCGATCTTTGAGATGTCGACTTGAGTATCGCCTTTTTCTTTCAGTTTAGCATTTAGATCCTCTATATCCGCCTCCGGCAAATTCTTTTACCACCGGATTTCCAAAATTGGGAAAACCTATGGTAAAACCGTATCCGTCGTTTGTGTATGATCCGCGAAACCCATTATACCCCTCTTGCGTAACTCTATCCGAGTTATCCATATTTTTGTGAGTACCATAAATAGTACTCACAAAAAGAATTTTTACTGTCCTATATCCACATGAGATTCATAAGTATTAACGCCAGATAAACTAACGAGCATATCTGATATATCTTGATGACTTACCTGTGTATTATCTTCAAATTTGATGTTTTCTAGCTTGTTGTGATAGCCAAATGCCCATTTAAAATGATCTTTCACAGTAATCTCATCGGCTTGGTTTTTAAAGTGTATAATAAGGTCATTTTTACTCCTGCTAAGTATCAGTTCGTCTTTGTTAATATTTCTGAGTAAAAGAGTATCTCTACCGCCGGTATCTTTGATAATATCTTTCCCGTCACCTTTAGCAAAAATATATGTATCATTGCCTATACCGCCGTTTAGATAATCATCGCCTTTGCCGCCTACAATGGTATCGTGTCCGATATGTCCATAGATTTTATCGCTTAAATTTGAACCTATCAAAGCATCACTTCTTACTCCACCTTCTATTAAAGTAGGGGTATCATCATCGGCTTTGAAATATACCTTGTCAAATAGAGTTTTTAACTTTGTTTCGCCTTTTTCCGCGAACTTTATGACGGTTTTATTGGTTTGCAGCGCCGTAAATTCTTTTATGGCTTTGTGATCCAAAACGATATCTTTAAATTTGATGAGTGATATTTTTTCTTCTGTGCCGTAAAAATCCTTTATGGTAACCGCATCGGTTTTTGATTTATGTATTACAACATCATTATTTTTTTGTCTAAATACAACTTCTTTGATGCTAAATTTTGACATATCGATACTATTTTTGTCTTTATTTTCTGTATTTGTTTCAACAATAACGTCTTTGCCGAAATTTGCGTCAAATATATATGTATCGCTGCCTTTACCGCCCTCTAATATATCGTCTCCGCCTTTGCCATCTATGATATTATCCTTGTCGTTACCTTTAATGGTTTCATTTTGATTGGTGCCAGTATTACTAAGATCGAATAAAGCATCCTCAAGCTCTCCGAGACTATTTGGTTGAAAAAATTTGCCTCCGGTTTCTTGAGCATAAATTTTTAAATTTTGCAAATCGGAATTAATGGATATTACGTTTATTTTTACAGAATTATCAAAATGTTCAGAATTGGATTTGGCACTTATGCTTCTTAGAATGCTCGTGCCAAAATTCTTAGCCATATCTATTACTTCTTGAGTTCTTTCATTGTCATCTCCAGGCTCGTCGGTCATAAGATATATTTCTTTGCTTAAGCCATTGTCTTTTGTAAAATTTCTCATGCCTTCTATTATAGCGGCATTGTGATATTCGATGCCGCCACCCTCTTCTCTCACGGAGTTAATACCTTGCTGAAATGACTCATAGTCGGTATATACGCCAACCGTTTTTATATTATTGTTACTGAAAGTGACGATTGAAATTTTTGAATAAGTGCCTTCTTTGAAAATATTGCTTGCTATTGCTCTTGCGCTCGCTTTTGCTGTATCTATATCATCATACATAGAGCCGGTGGTATCTATGACGATAGATACTTCTTTACCTGCTTTATCGGATAAGTTAATACCAAGGCTTTTTTCTTCTTTAAAATATCTTTCTATAATTATGGTATCATTTGTTTGTTGATTCTTGACGGATAATAATGAGCCGATAAATTTATATTGGAATTTTTTATCCTCGCTAATATAGGCCTTTTCTTCTTTATTATAAATTCCGCCTTTTAATAAATCTCCTTTAAAATACACCTCTCCTTTGCCGTCGTCGTCCTTGACGATATCAAGATTCCCCGCACGGTAGGTATCTTTACCTTTTCCACCCATAAGAGCATCACGTTCATTATCATCATCTCCGATCAGGGTATCATCGCCAACTCCGCCCATCAGAAAATCTCTTCCTTTTCCGCCGGTTAGGGTATTAAAGCTTCCTTGATCAATATTAGTAGAATCTGCAGTTAATGGTATCATTGGTTGGTTTCCGGCATATATATGGTCTGCACCGTCTCCACCTACCAATGTATCGTTGCCAGCGCCACCCACTATAATACTGTCTTTATTCCCATTTATTTTAATATTATCGTCACCTCCTAGGCCAAATATTGTATTAATTAGGCCATCATTTTGAACCGTATTATTTTCATTATTTTCATACGTGACATGATAATTTCCTTTACTTGCGGTATCCTGCCATCCAATGCCATTGCCCATAACGTACTTATATAATGATTTATCGACATTATCGGCATTATCCGATGGGAGTAAATTTCCTTCAAAATCTGTAGGGTTAAGACCGATGGCATGTAGTGCTTTCCATGTGAAATCTATGCAACTATTGGCTACTCCATTGTATTTATCTATATCAAATCCGTATTTTTTAGGGTCTTTACTAAAATCTTTCAGAATATGGTATTGATCTTCAGTAATATATATCTTGCCCGAATAATATATATCTAGATATTTACTATCGTCCTGGTATTTTTGTTCCCCAGGACCAAAGGGATCTCCTTGTTTTGCGGGTCCAAATCCCATTGATGAAGTTTTACCATTGCCGTATACAGAAAGCCACATATGTCCCGCTATCGATGGACTTTCGTCTTTCATTTTAGCACCTGCAGCTGCTATCTTAACCGTAAGGGTAAACATGATTGCTCCTTTATAAGAAATTTGTCATCTACTTTGCAAAATCATAATTGACATAAATCCAAGCGTCTAAGTCTTTTAGTTCAGGATAGTCGTTTACAGTCTCTACTATGATTTCATAAATTCCCGGTTCAAGTTTTTTGTAAAATATAGTTCGACCATGGGCGACCCTAACTGGTTCTGACGGATTAACAATGTCGTCAATCAGGGTTATGTTTGTATCTTTTATGGCTTTTACCGTGATTTTGATTGGAAACGGAGGGAATTTGCGTTCAAAATAACTGGTGCAGAGATATTTTTCTACGAGTTTATCATAGGTTTCATCGTCTATTTTTGTTTGTCTATATCTATTATAGTATAAATCTACAAATACTTTAGGTATCTTATCCTCAATCCTTACGAGAAAATCTACCTTATTACCTTTTTTGCTGATATCGATAGGCTTAAAGACGGGAGCGGCAGGTGCATCGCTAAAACCTAAAATATACGGCCAGTCCGCATTAAATAGCCCGAAATACCACGCCACCGGCGTGAGTAAGACTAATGTTAAGACGGAGGCAAATATGATACCCATCATTTTTTTACTCACTTTACGACCTTCTTTGAAATTTTAGCCCCAGTACTTATTGTAACATCAATTATGTATCGAACTTATCGTACGGTAACTTAAAGTAACATAAATAATAATAAATATCAAAAATAAAATTTGATCTTGTTTCGATTTGTATAATTAAGACAAAAAATCAGCTTAATTGTTTCTTGATTTTGTCTTGGGGTATCAAAATAATGCAGAAACACTACGTTTGCGAGACTTTTGCGATTGTATTTTTTAAGTATGTTTATTTATGATGGGTATGATTGGCATAAATGCTATAGACTTCCGGCTGCAAAAACTATAAATATTTTAGGGTTAATGACAAAATAAATTTGCTATTGAAGAGAAAATTTACATATTGTGAAAATAGCGTTATGGTTGACCGCTTTTATTGTTTGAAACTAATATACGAGCAAAAAACATATTAATTAGCATTCCAATGACATCAATAATAAAGAATATATAATATAGATAGCGGCAGCAAAGAAAGGCCAAACGATTTAGCCGCTATTATGTAGCAAATGCACAAGACTTTCATAATAAAACATTGCTAAAAATTTTAACAAGTATTTACTAATATTTACGCCTAGTTGACACATAGTTGCATTATTTAATTAAACACTATATCAATAGAGTATTACCAAGTCTATTTCCTTCTATCGTATTTAAGTTTTTAGCCCTGCTGCCTTTAAATATGCTTCAAGCTCCTCAATACGTTCGGCTTCAAGCTCCTCAATATATTTTTCCATGTAAGCAAAACATATTTCACCGTTTAGAAAAGGTAACCTTAACATTGTTTCGTAAAATGTTTTTTCAAAATCTCTAACCAAAACACTTTGGAAATTTTTTTGATACTTATTTAAAAGTGAAATAAAGTACAAGGCTACTTTTTTATTAAAATATGGAACTTTGGGGATTATTGTTTTTGTGAATTGTCCTGCATAAAAATCTTTTTCCATATAAAAAAATTGCATTCCTAACATCCCTACAGCTATACTATTGCCATTAATCTTATGATCTTCGTCCAAATATTCTACGTAGCCAGAGACACCGTTATTTAAAACAGTTCTTGTAAAATAAGGGTATAGCTCATTATCGGTAAAAATAAAGCTGTCTTTATTTAATTGAGGGTTTCCTTTTATTTCAAATAGTTCTTTTGCCGGCTTCACATTCCACGTACCACCCATTTTTTAAAGTCACGCTCAAGTTTTTCTATGCAATTGCTTTGATTTTTTTTAAAATTATTAAATTTATTTTTTTTTAATACTTTTGCAACTTCCCAAGCTAAATAATCAGAAACTACGGTTTTAAAATCATCTAAGTTAGCCGTTGTATCAATTTTTTTGTGCTGATCAAAGTTCCAATCTGCTCCCGACTCATCAATAAAATCTTCGACATAAATATCCTCTAAAACCCAAAGTTTTTGATCTATTTTCGCTTTTAAACCATTCTTGTAGACCTGTAATAACCCCCTGTATCTTTCCGTGGCTCTATCTATTTCTTGAATTTTTCTTTTAGTTCTCTTATAGCCATCATTTCTGAAATCAATAAATTTTACTGTTTTATTAAAATCGTGTGACTTCCCTGCTTCAAAAATATAAATGCTTGTAGGAACTGTAGCCATAGGCTCGAATAAATCAATAGGCATTTTTATACTCGCAATCAAACTATGGCTTTTAATAATTCTTTTATTGGTTTCAACTGCTTTCCCACTTCCAGCACTATCTTGAATAATAATTGCCCCTAGTCCGCCTTTTTGCATTTTATCAAGACCAAAAGCGATAAAAGGCATCCCGTTTTCATCATAACTAAATGGAGGATTAAGAAGAATTCTATCGGCTTTAAATTTTACATATAATTCTTCAGGTGTTTTGAATGTATTCCCTTTCTGGATATTGCTTGAACCATCACCCCTTAATATCATATTCGTAGTAGCCAGAGTATACATCTCTGCGTTTAGCTCTACACCTAAAAGTCTTTCGGCTTTTATTTCTTTGATTTTATCCTTTGATTTTGTAGTATCTTTCCCATGCTTATGCTCAATGCAGGCAATCATACGTTCCATGCTACTAATTAAAAACCCTGCACTTCCAGTTGCTAGATCCATAACTCTGTTTTCTTCGGTTACTTCTAAAATTTCAGCCATTAGCTTTGTAATATAGGGTGGTGTTAAAACAATCCCTATTTCTTTTCCATCTCCAAGAGCATATTTGAGAAACTCGGAATACATCTCACCCATTATATCTATATGACCGGCAATTGCATCAATTTGCTTAAAAACATATTCGTATAAGAATGTGAAAATCTGCTTATTACAACTACTTTCTTTCTCCAATAAGTTTGATACTTGCTTATGGTTTTCTATGAGTTCATCACGCTGTTTGTCTTTTGATATTTCTGAGAAAGAAGCCAACATCAAATCTCTTTTATCAGCATCAATATCTCTCGCAGTTAAAAACTCTTTAATTTGAGACACAATTAGCTTTCCATCTCTCTTGGATTCTGTTTGAACTCCCTTTAAATCATCAGGAGTAAGCCCGTCTTGTATCTTCTGTCCATTTTTGTTAATGACATCTTGCATAGACAAAAGCATGCCTGAAACATACAGCACTCGTTGAGGAGCTGTTATATTATGATTGTGCATTAGTTTATTTAATTTTGTAGCATATTCATTTAAAGATTTTTTACTTGTAATCAGTAGCTCGTGTTTTTCTTCCTCTGTCAGTATCGCGTCTTTATAGAAATTTGCAAAGGAAGATTCGTTCTCTAGAAAATCCAATGTAGTATATCTGTCCATATACTTGATAGATTTCATTGAAGAACCATAAACATAATAGATTTTTATTTCTACATCATGCTCACTACTCCCTGCCACACCAATTGCAATTACTTCATTATACTTATCGCTATCGATCATCTGTGTAGCATAATACAAAGCTCCGTTTACCGCGTAAGCTCTTATGGATTTTTCATCTGCTTTTATGCCATCTTTAGTCTCTGCAACTATTTTTTTACCATCAAGTTTATTCTCGAAAACTACAGGTATATTATATTTTTCTATGTGAAAATCGGGCTTCCCAAAATTCGTCTTGTTTTTTGTCTTCGCTGAGCCTCTAAGTGCTTCTTTCATATAATTAGACATACTAGACTCAACATTATAGTCCTTGAGTTTTTCTAGTCCTAATTCTTCGAGTTTCTTTTTTACATAGTCGTTTATATCATCTTCTAATGTCCATTTTATCATTTTTGACCATACCTTATGAAAAATCTAATTTTTAGCATCTCATCTCCTCAACTCTCTTATAATTATATCTTTTTCTCTATTAGAGATATATAGCTTCGCCCTAGCTTTTCAAGAACCGCCATAATAAATCCTTTAAAGCAGATGTTTTTATAGCTTAAAAAGAAATATCTCTTATTTAAAGCTATGGCAGAATTTTAGCCTCTTTTACGATGAAAGTCTTGTGCATTTGCTACATAATAGCGAGCTTTTTATAAAACAAATTAATACTTCTAAAGAAAATATGATATTTAAAAGCAACAACTATCATATAAATATAACATACAAATATCTATAGCCAAGTTAAAGTATTTTAAGGTTTGCAAGCATAATTAGAAATTTACGATGACTTAACTAAAAATGACACAACCTGTCTAAAATCTATATTAAAATACTTGTAGGTCGATTGGCGATTTTGTAAATAGTGGCTAATTATAATTTTCTACTGAGATTTTAATGAGTTTTATTATTTTTAGGCTCTGTTAAAATATAGTGTTGATTATGATATTTTAGATTCCAAAAAATGTAACTAAATATTGTATAAAGTCCGAAATTAGCAATCGATGTAAATGACTTTTTAAATTCATAGTATATCTTTAGTGTTTTTTACAGTTATAACGATTAAGCTTAGTATTTTTTGCCAAGAAATATCAATGAAGTATTTTAATAGAGCCTAAAAAATATAAAAACTTTTTGTTTTTATAAAAAATAATTATAGGATAATATCCGAACACATAGATTGAATATTTATAGAATATATCCTCTTTTTTATTCTTAGATTATTTCCAGTAATAAGATTTTTATTAGTAATATATATACTGCCTTGCATAGTTTGATATCTCACAATATATAGTATAAAGCAAGAATATTAAAAAAATAGGTATGATTATCATAGATAAAATACCACTATCTA
This sequence comes from Campylobacter sp. RM16190, assembly GCF_012978835.1. NCBI lineage: Bacteria > Pseudomonadati > Campylobacterota > Epsilonproteobacteria > Campylobacterales > Campylobacteraceae > Campylobacter > Campylobacter sp. RM16190. The sequence continues at coordinate 28,129 of NZ_LIWS01000010.1, forward strand.
TGATATGAATCAAAATGAATATCAAAAATATACAAATAAAAATCCTGACACCAAAAAAAGAATTTGTATTTTTAAAACAATATAATACCTCTTCACCCTCTTCAAGCTTAATATGCTCGGGTAAGATTATCGGCTCTTTATCATAATCTCTCAAATTTATCCTTTTTGTTTTTTTGAAATATTGAAGTTAAGTTGCTTGATATTCTATATTAGTATAATTTAAGGTGTGTTTAAAATTTAGTTTACTGAAGTTTGATACTCTTTATGTCCGGCATTATAAAGCAAACACACAAAACTAATATTTAATACTTTAACCCTTTAAATTCAAGCTTCTACCTATAGTAAACTCTACTTTAGCTTTTCTTTCAAATATCTTAGTAAAGTCATAGTTGTCTATTAAAGTTTGGTGATTTTGATAGAATTCTCTGTTGAATCTGTTTACTTCTTCTAAAAACTCATCAAACATCTTATTGTCCAAATCCATACCTATACCTTCTACTTCTATAAAGTATCCAAACATTGCTCCTATGGATATCTTATCTTTTGGTTCGTTTTAATCACAATCAACTTCGATTAACTCTTTATATCAGTCTTTTGCTCTATGTAGTGTTCTAGTATTAGAAGTTGGAGATCTTGCAAAATTTATCATTGTTAAACCGGTATATCTAGTTCTCGTTAATTCTATTTGCAGTTAAGGTATCTATTATGTAGTAAATATAAAAAACATATAAGAAAGCGAGGAAATACACTTCTTAAATTTAATATCAAAAAATAATACAAAAAAATCCTTACTATAGAGTTCGAACTACTGTCCAAAAAGTAAACATATACTTTTGTAATAACATATAATCATACGAAGTTTCAAAATCATACTTTATTAAAAAGTGAGACAGTAAAAAATTTTATACTTACTGTCTCACTTTTGTCTCACTTTTTTCGGAATAGGATAGAATCAATAAGAAATTTAAGGAAAAAATAAGAAAAATTTAAGCAAAAACAGATCAAAAATCAAAGAAAAATAGTTGATTCTAAGCTCGTATTTAAGGCTTTCTAAGAACTTTTCGGAAAGAAAAAGAATAAAGTGGAAAAATAAAGAAAAAAATGGAACTGAAAGGAAATGGCTCCGGATGCTGGATTCGTCTAATACTATTTCTTAAACTATTCTAGATAGTCGTAATATGGCATATAAAGCCTTAAAATACGCATTTCTATTTATTAAGCATATTCTAAGTTACACTAGAATATCATGCTTTTTTATAAAAACAGAGGGGAAATAAAGGGGAAAAATGCCATTAATTTTTTTAAGCAAAAGGAGAAACCTTAAATGGCACTTATATCTTATAACAAATTTGCAAATACAAATAAATATCCTGGAGTAAGAATATATGTTCCTGATAATAATGATATAGTATTCTACATAAGAATTGATGGCAAAGATGTCAAAATAGGTTCAAAGTCAGAAGGTGTAAATGTCACTTATGCATACAACAAAAAGAAAGAATTTGACACAAAAAAGAGAAATGGTGAACTACCCGATAAAATAACCAAAAAACAGCAATCAAAGAGTACTGATATAAAATTTGATGAGATAGCAAAGGCGTTTTTTGATTATAAACTTGAACAAAATCCAGAAAAAATAGAAAACGTAAAAGAACAAATATCCATGTATGAGCAATATCACAAAAGTAAATTTGGAAATATGACTACAAGCAGCATAAGTTCTGAAATACTGCAAGATCATTTTAAAGATATAAAAGAGATAGTATCAGATAGAACAGGCAGAAAGCTATCTCATTCCAGAGTAAATACAGTTATGGGAATAATTAGGACTATTTTTAACTATGCCATAAAACAAAAACTAATATCTCATCTTAATCCGTTTGATATAGAGATTAAAAAGCCCGATAATAAAAGAGAGAGGTTTTTAGAGCTTATAGAGATAGATTTGCTTCGTAAAGAAATCGCCAAGAAAAATGATTTCGCATTAGAACTATTTGTAGAGCTTGCTCTATGTACAGGAGCTAGACTAGATGGCATTTTAAACATAAAGAAAAAGGATATATCACTTTCAAATATGAGTGTAAATCTAACGGACTTTAAAAGTAAAAATCCTGAAAACAGAAGATATACAGGCTTTTTAAGTGATGAAGCGTTAGGACTTATTAATAAAATTTATACTCAGCTATTGCCAAATGACCCGATTATCAATAAACCATACGCCACTCTTCAAAACGTACTGCAATACTCTTTAAATAAGCTCTTTAACGACGGGCTTGCCCCAGAAGATAGCGCAAATAGAGTAGTAATTCATACGTTAAGACACACATTTGCTTCTCATCTTGCAATAGCAGGCACTCCAATACTTACAATAAAGAAACTGATGAATCATTCGGATATAAACCATACCCTTAGATATGCCAAACTAATGCCAGATAGCGGTAAAGATATGGTTAAGAGGTTGTATAAAAAATAGTGTTTATTTGAATTTATGATATAATCAAAACAAAAAGGAGATGATATGGCCATGCAAGTTTTTCATTTAGAAATACCAAGCGATAGAGTTGATCTTATTGACTTAGCAAAATTTATCTCTGAAAAATTAGCATCCTTTTCACAATCAGATATTGGCAGAAAAGATAGCGGCAAAAATGGACTAGAAAAGATCATGAGTTTTGCTGGCTCTCAAAAAGGCGTATTTAAAGATATGACAGTTCAAGATATGAGAAAAAATAGAGCACTCAGGCAATGAAAGTCTTTTTAGATACAAATATCATCATATCTTACCTTGATTCTGAACGCGTAGACCATTTAGAAGCGACAAAACTTATTTCTGATTTTTATAAAAAAGATATTTTTATGATTATCAGTCAAGATATCATGACAAATGTAATATATAATTGCACTAATAAGAAAGAAGCGGTTGAGTTCTTCCATACTATAAACAATGATGAGCATTTTGCAATCGTTGCTTTTAGTTCTGAAATGATAGATTTAGCCTGCAAGAGCTATTTAAAATCTGGAAACTTTTCTAAAAAATCTGACTTTGAAGATATTTTGCAGTATTTTTGTGCTTTAGAAAATGGCTGTGAAAGGATCTACACTAACGACAAATCAACTTTCCCCAAACTAGACATTCCTCTATTTAATAGTAGCTCTATAATGTTTTATAAACCTTAAAGGCTTTTATATGTCACACTTTGTCAATATTATTTATATGCCTTAAATATTTTAATGCTTTTTTAAGTTTCAATATTTTTGTATATTAATATAAAAGTGATTATTTTTCATCACTCATTTATTTTATATAAATAATATTATTCTTAATTAAAATCTAAAACATATCCACCCACTAAGCAATGGATAAATTGCTATTTGTATCATCTTTAAATTCATATTTGTTTTACATGTTAGGTTGTGTAGACCAAGAAAAAGTCTTTTGCCAACATAGACATTTTATATAGAGTAACCCATATAAAATATATAAATAATGATTAGTGTCATTCATATAAAATAGCTCTTTAAAATTTAGCTTACTAAATGCTACTATATATGTACTATACAGGCTTTATCTATAGCCTTGTTTATAGCGTTATGCTAAAAACTTATGTCGTCTATATGATAGTCTTTGCAGATTTGCTATATTTTACTTCATATAGTTCATAGTCGTCCGCTCTGCTTGGCTAATATATCAGCAACTATCACAAAATATGTATTTACTAAAAAGTAGATTAGTATATTATTACTTCAACTATTAATCATAACCTCTTTGGTTTTATTTATCATTACAGGAAAGATATATGAGTCAAATTCCACAAAGCCATCAGAAAAACTGTCTTACTCATACCACTAAGAGTTTTCTTTATAAAATCGAGTCTGATTGGTACTTACTGGTACTATTTGGCTAGACTTTTAGTTCTAATCTTGCTTACTTGATCCATAAGACCTTACAACATTGAACAGCAGTTTCGTAAAGACAATTTTGAATAATATTTTTACTCCTGATACATTATTTAATTTCTCGTGTAATAGATTAAATCCACAGCAGTAGTTTATTTTATAAATTCATATTCTTTTATAATCTTATATTCCTTGTCTATCAAGTTTACTCTTATCGTGATACTATAACTACTTTTGATTAGGCATATCTTCTCACAAACTATACTTATCGAGTATAGCTACATTTTGTTTTTTAGGAGCAAAGCCACATTATCTACAAAATAGCTACTAAAGTCAAATTTCTTAAGGTTAATATTATCATCTTGTATGTGTTCAAAACTGAATAAATTATTTACACACAGAACTAAATATCCAACTACTCATCAATATTCTAACTCCAATTGTTATCTTCGTCTAACAAAATAGGCGTTCATCTCTTATTGCCTGTTATTTACAAAACTTATTTTCAACTTGTTCTAGTATCTCCAAGTTTCTTGTATAAAATTCACAAGAGAAATTTGCCTTTTTTCTATTGCTTTTTTATCCCAAATCTTGTTATCGGTGGCAAAGCTGCAAACTTCTTTTAACTGCATCAGATCTGCTTCGTTATATGAGCTAAGCTTATCCAAAAATGGCTTATTTCCAATACTTGCGTTGTGGGAACCTGCAATTAAAACCTTATTTCCTATGCTATTTATATATTTTTCAAAAAAAATTTGGTCATACTCGCTATATCCGCTAGCTAATTTTTCATTAGGCTCTGTTTGTGGTGAGATGTGTTCTATTTGTGGGTCTTTTACATTGTTTTCAAAGACATATCCACGTTTAGTTGAGTGCTTTTGACGTAAGAAATTTTCATACTTTACAAAGATATAGTTAAGCAGTTTTATATCATTTATGTTTGTTAAATTAGCACTTATTCGCTCATCCCCCCAATACTGTATTGTCATGTCACCATTGCAAATTTTACGAAGCTTATCTACTAGTTCTGCACTATTACTAAAATCCAAAGCACTATTTAACCTGGATGCTAAGTCTGCTCTAGTATCAGCAGCTCTATCTCTAAACGCTATTATTTCTAATGCTTTAAAGACTTGTACCAATTCCTGACTGTTTTGTCTAAGCATAGAGTAAGCTTTAATTACAAAAGGATACACCTCCCATCTTTCTAAAGCTCTAAACTGCTTTATATATTCAGTTTTTTCAAATTCCTTAAAGTCAAGAAAGGCATTTTTTAAATTTTTTACATAATCATCTATCCACTTTATGACTTCATGACTCTCAAAACACTGTTCCTTTAGATGTTTTTTATAGTTTAGCTTAGGATCGTCCTCTCTGTATGTAAAGCCGAACTTAGAAATATTAAAGTATCGTAATACTGAGTCCTCGTTAGCATTTATGTTCTTTAATTCACGATAAATATCTTCAAACATTCCTATCACTTCGCTAAGCTTAAGCTCAACTTGTTGTTTGTTTTGTGCATGGATATAAATTTGATAACTTATAAAAGATTTTAGTTTTTCCATATTTGTTAGGCTTTTACCGCGGTTGTTTTGTAGCTCAAACATAAGTACAGAATCTTTTTTATTTTCAAAAGGTATAGTAATAATCTGTGCTTTGCAAACAGTATAATACATTGACTTTATCGTTTCCAACTCAAGCTTTTTAAGCTCTGTTTTAAAATATTCTTTAGCCTCTTTTATGCGAACTTGACTTGGAGTTGAAGGATTGCTTTTATCATCATCACCGTTAATAATAAGGCTTTTAAAATAGTCCCTATCATATTCTATTACGGTTAGCTTTGGAACATTTCTATATATCAAAAAATCTTCCAAAATAAAATCTTTACGAAAATTGTTTTCTTCTGACATGTTTTGTGGTAAAATGTCAAGTAAAGCTCGTATAAATATCAAGATAGTAGTTATTCTTTGTTGTCCATCTATAATGTCAGAATTGTTCTCAATCAAAACATTGCCGAAAAAATACTCGTTCTTGCCTTGACTAGCCTCTTTTATATCATCTAAAAACTGAGATAGATTCACTCTGTCCCAACTATATGCTCTTTGATACACAGGTATGCGAAAAGCTTTTTGTCCGTTAAATAAATCATATATACTTGATTTTAATATGTTCATATTGTCTCTTTTATAAAATTAAAGTATTAAATTGTAACAAATTTTATACCTTATAGAGCATAGTATACAATAAAATTAAGACTAAATACTTGTCTTAGTAGATAAAATAATCCTAAAATTAACAAAAACACTCAACTACGGCAGATTACTCAGCAAGTAAATCATTCCATATCAACAACAGAAAGTTATGCACTTTAAAACTGTATTCTCAATTGAAGTTTTTATATATAACATCCAATCGTGCAACTAAAGTAAAATTTAAACACAAATATAAAATTAGTTTTTGATTTATTTAATCCAAAAAAAATAATATTTCAATACTTCATATCATTTAAATAGATTAGTCTACTAAGTATTGAGCATATGACCCTATTTTGTTCGTACTATTCTATGTGACAAAATGCAAAGACCAAAAAATATGAGCTTTAATTATATTGTATAGATAGATAATGTTTATTATAATTGCAGAATATCTCAATAGAAGTTAAGCTATAGAAGTTGTTCAAAGCTACTTACTTGTTTTTTACGAAATAGCCAGCCTATGAGCTAAAGTTTTTCTTAATTCTTTTTTAGAGCAGCAAATGGTAAAATAAAACTTGAACTTATCTGTAAGAAAATTAAAGAATAAGAGACATATTATTCAGAAACAAAAAAAGAGTATTTGAAAGCAAAGCATTTTAAAAGCAGAGTATATGCAAATATTTTTATACATACAGAAATCCAAAATGATAATACGAGACAACATAGGCGAGACAACATAGGCGAGGATACTTTTTGTCTGACAAGTCAGACAAAAATATCACTCGTTAGGGAGTTGCCCCTAAGACCCCTTCTCTTGTACACATAAACATTTTAAATGAAGTAATAATCAATATAAAATATAAATATTCTGATCAATAATGCTAATATATGTTAAAGTATGTTTTTTGTTATGTCAAATTATACTTAACCATGCTTTTAGAAGCAAAAATACAGATTTTAAAATTGGAATAAACAAGACATAATTCCTTCTACTTTTTAATGTATAATTTTCTTAATTTTAAAGAAGGAATAAAACATGGCTGTTGCGCTACCTACCGTTGAGGATTTTATAATTAAAAGAGGCAAGGAGTTTGGATTTTGGATTGTTTTCCATACAAGATATAATGATATATGTGCGTTTAAAAAAGAGATTGTATGCGACAATCCATTTGATAATACGAATGAAAAATATATAGATACAAAAGCAAGAGAAAAGTTTTTGAACTTCATGAAGGAAAATTTTCCTAATACTAAATTGACAGAGGTATTTGATCTTGTATCTCCTGGCATGCTTGTATATCCTTATCTAGGGAGTATTGGCGTAGATTGCGATGAAGGCGATGAAGTATTTAATGCCTTAAGCAAAATGTATGGCAATCCTTTTGAAGATGCTATTACAAACAACGCAGTTTTTTGGGTAATGAGACTAGAGGATGCGATAAGGTCAGATAAAGAGAGAAAAGAGTTCATAGAAGCAGAGTTTGGTGATTGATATGAAAATTTTTCATGCCAGCGATCTACATTTCAATGTAGAATATTTTAAGCATATATCAGCCCTTGAAAATAAATTTGACATATTTTGCTTTAGCGGGGATTTATTGGATGGCCATTCTCCGTTAGCCACTCAGATAGAAAAAACATCCAGCTGGCTTTCAAGTTTTAAAAAACCTGTTTTTGTATGTAGTGGGAACCATGATATAGGTCTAAAAGATGAATGGCTAAAGCAAATAAAAAATATATATAGTGATGATACTATCAAAAATATCAATGGCATTAAATTTGGATGTTCTAAATATCTCGAAGAGGACATTTTAAAATTTGCAGATTGCGACATACTGGCAACACATTTGCCTCCGGCAAAAACAAAAACATCTATCTCTAAGAACAATAAAGACTATGGGGATATGGAACTTTATCGTCTAGTAAAACATGGACTTATGAATGTAAAAATAATTCTTTGCGGTCATATACATGATCCGGTCTCCAGAATAGACACACTAAATAAAGCCACAATCTACAATTCAAGCTCAAATGGAACAATAGAGCCTTTTTATCAAGTAATAAACATATAAAAAATTAAAATCAGACATCATATTGTCTTAAAAAGTAGATAAAATCCTTTTAAAATAAAAAGAAAGGATAGGCTATGGATGATTTAATGCTACCAAAAGAGATAGAGAACAAGATAAAGCTTTGGTCTTTAAGGGCTATTGTAAAATTTGGGATACCTGATGATTTTCTTAGAAGACATGACGGTATATTAAAGTCAAATGAAACTACGGAAAATGCCAAAAAAAGACTTAAAATGCAGCTTGAAAGCCTTGAAAAGAAAAAAATCACCGGCTTAAAAAATCTCGACAAAAATTTGGAGGCTCTATCTAAAACACTTAATCTTAGCGATGAAGATAAAAAGATATTGGAATTTGCAATATTAACAAATGAATTTGAAGCGTTAAGAGATGTTTTTTATGATCTTGGAAGAGTTCATATCATAGCATTTTACAATATTTTAGGCGCCATACTTGATATTCCTTCACATATTATTAAAAAATCTCTTCATCCAAGCTCGAAACTAAGACAAAGTAGAGTTTTAAAACTAGACACTACGCAAAATATCAATTTAGGAAGTGCGTTTGATTTTTTCTACTCCTATTTTAGTACAGATATGCTGGTAGGTCATAGCAATGTTATAGATGTATTTAAATCAAGTTTTTTTAAATCAGATCTATCTTTACTGAAATTTGATGATTTTAGACATATACCTGTAGATGAAAACATGATAAAAACTCATGTTTTAAGCAGCAATAAAGGCACAAACATACTTCTTTACGGCAAACCAGGAACCGGAAAAACAGAATTTGTAAAAATGCTATCTGCAACATTAGGTAAAAATCTTTACGAGATATCATATACCAATAGATACTCTCTTGATAACTATACAGGAGAGGCACGTTTCGCATCTCTTTTGGTTGCCGATAGAGTGTTAGACAGCAAGCATGATGTTATTATGTTTGATGAAGTAGAAGATGTATTTAAAGATGGACAAAGAATATCAAAGGCTTTTTTAAATAATACTCTTGAAAACAATTCTGTGCCAACCTTCTGGCTTACAAACGATATTTACGAGATAGATAACGCCTACATCAGAAGATTTGATATGGTTATAGAGTTTAAGATACCACCTAAAGCAAAGAGGCTTGAAATCTTAACACAATACACCAATGGGCAAATAAGCGAAAAAGTGCTTAAGCAACTATCTAAAAATAAATTTATAGCCCCTGCTCTTATCTCTAACGCAACAAAGGTTGTATCAAATTTAAATAGTGATGAGAAAGATAAGATCTTTAAAGATCTTATAAAAAATAATCTCAAAGCTCAAGGATATAGATTTGACAAAAAAGAAAAGAAAAATAAAGAAGAGAAGATAGAACTGCCAAAGAGCTATGATGCAAGCATAATAAATTCTAGTTTAAATTTAAAAGAGCTTGCAGAGGGTATAAAGTCAAGCAAAAATGCAAGACTTTGTATATATGGTCCGGCAGGAACCGGTAAGAGTGCTTATGCAAAATTTATAGCTAAGAGTCTAGGCTCAAAGATAATTATCAAAAAAGCAAGCGATCTTATGGATGCTTATGTAGGTGAAACCGAAAAGAATATAGCCAAGGCATTTAAAGAGGCTAAAGAGAAAAAAGCCGTGCTTGTATTTGATGAAGTTGATACGTTTTTACAAGATAGAAATGAAGCTGCTAGAAGCTGGGAGGTAAGTCAGGTAAATGAGATGCTGACTCAGATGGAAAGCTTTGAAGGAGTATTTATAGCTACTACAAACCTTATAGATAGACTTGATAAGGCTAGCATAAGAAGATTTGATATGAAGATAGAGTTTGGCTATCTAAAACCAAAACAAGCTCAAAAGCTATTTATGAAAGAGTGTGAGTTGTTAGGACTAAAAGTTTCAAAATTCACAAAAGATAGACTTCTTAGTTTTTCTCTATTAACACCTGGGGATTTTGCTGCTGTTTTAAGAGCAAACAGATTTAGTCCCATAAAAGATGCCGATGAGTTTATCAATAGGCTAAATGAAGAGATAAAGCATAAGGGTGTAGAAAATAGTGGAAACAGAGTCGGGTTTTAACCGGCTCTGTTTGGTTGATGAGTAACCAACCAAACTTTATTGAATACTATAGGCTAATTTTAAATCTAAATTAAAAGCTCGCTTATATCGTAGTTTTCGATAATAAAATTTCTTAAGACATCTTTTTGTTTATTAAAATTTTCTAAATCACGCAAAAGTTCATTTTTAAACTTTAACCTTTTCTCATAACGGCTTAAATTTAAGCTAAATTTTTTAAATTCTGCACTATCTAATGTCTTAATAAATCCTTGCAAAATTAAATCCTCATCTATTCTTAAATAAGTACCTAAAAATCTAGCATGAAAATGGTGTGGTAGAAATACTCCATCAAGCTTACATCCAAAAAATCTATTTGTATATTTATATAGATAAAGAGATATTACGAATTTTCCTACGCTATCCCACATTCTTTTAAAATCTTTATTGATAATTGTTCGCCATTTGTCTATCGGTGTTTTAAAGCTCTTTGTTTCTGTTAGTATCGGATTATCAAATTCTAAGTCCAGATAGTGATTAGCAGCTATTTCTACCGATTTGCAAAGATTGTGCAAGGCTCTATAGTTATCATATATCATCACGCCGTTAGGCTTTGATTTTTTATCCAAAGACCATCTATAGACTTCTTCTGAGATTATTAGTATATTATTTAGCATATTTGCTCCTCATCCTTTAAACTTATTTTATCTACTAGCAGTAGCTAAATTTATGATATTGGAAATTCTAACAATGCTTTTAAGACATCTTATGTCTTGTTTTAAGGGTAATATTACATAAGTATCTTTTTACTTAGTATCAGCACAGGAATTAATATGAGCCATACAATCCTTTTATCAAATCTTTTGTTTGAAAATCATCCACAAGTCGCAAATGCTTTATGCTCAATTCTATATAAACACAAAATAAATTATCGAATTTTAAAAACAAAAGATATTTGGATGAGAGATTTTATGCCATTAATGCTTGAAAATGCAAGCTTTACCTCTTACGTTTATGATCCAGACTACTTAAAAGATGATAAGTATAAAAACATAAGAACAAAAATTCCTTGTGCCGATAATCATATAGGCTTAGTGATGGATGGTGGCAATTTTGTAAGATATAAAAACAAAGCCATCATGACTGATAAAATTTTCAAAGAAAATCCGCTAAAGTCAAAAGACGAAATCATCAAAATCATAAAGCAAAAATGCAATCTTAACGAGCTTATCATCATACCAAAACAGCCTTATGATATATACGGACATAGTGACAGCATGGTAAGATGGATAGATGAAAATAGCGTACTTGTAAATGATTTTTCAAATGAGGGCAGGACTTTCAACGATAAAATTTTAAAGGCTCTTAAGTCCCATAAGCTAAATATCAAGTTGATGAAATACAGTGATAATTTTTTTACTAAAGATAGAGGCTGGGGCGCATACTTAAATTTTATTAAAATTAAGGATATTTTAATAGTTCCAATTTATGGTGTAGATGAGGATGGTTTGGCTCTAAGACAGCTTGAAGAAATTTACAAAAACTGTCTAATAGAGCCTATAAATTTTAGTGAGATCATAAAACTCGGCGGGGCTTTACACTGTGTGACAGCAGAGAGATAAATTTTATTTCATTATTCCATTAAAGTCTGTTTGCCAAATTGTTGACTTTTCATCAAATTCAATTTCACGTTCACCAATGGCTTTTAATCTTTCATTCCACACTTTATTTATACCTCTTGCAATTTCTTTAAATTCTGACGGTGAAAACTCGTCTGTTTTTGCATTGTTACACCAATAGCAAGCCATGCAGCAGTTTTTATCACTATACTCTAAATTTGGTAGCTTTCTATCTACCTCAAGAGTGTAACCTCTAGTTGTGATTCTTTTAGTTTTTAGCTGTTCTTTTTTTCCAAGTAGCTCCAATTGCTTTTCAGTGATTCCACAATAACAACATTTCTTATTTTGATCCATATACCATTGCATAAAAGTTTTTTTATCACCAAACCCGGCTATTCTTTTTTCTGGGCTATTGTTCATTATTGTTTCTTGTTTTATTTTTTGAATTAATACGTTAAAATCCAAAACAATACCTTCTATTTTTTTCATTGTTAATTTTATGTCGCTGTTATCTAAAACATTAAAATTTTTATCCATTCTTAGATAAAATTTTTCATTTTCTTTTGCTGGTTTTTGAATTTCTATTGTCGCTTTATGCATATTTTCGTTGCAAATAAGGCCAATAATTATATTTGCATTTTGAGCAATCGATATTATTTGATTGTTAAAACTGATTGTATATTCATCTTTACTGTCATTAATAAAGACAGTTTTTAACAAATTTTTACTACTTTCACTATAAAGCCAATCTAGCTTTATATAATCAAGAACATAAAATTCATCATCTGACAAAAGCGAAGCCCTTACTTTTGGACTAATTTGCTTCCAATTATTCATAATTCTCTCCTTTTTGCACAAATATTTTTGCGAAATCATTTTATCACAAATCTATTTTATATGTGATTGTATTAAAAATATAGACATAAAATGTCTCGCTCTAACAATTATAATATATCAAAAAACCAAAGGATATTTTATGAAAAAATATGCGCAAATTTGTATAAAAACCATGAAATCATATGAATTATCTTTTAAAGAGATGAGTACTGATGAGTTTAATGCAATAAAAGATAATAATAGTTTAGCGAAAGAATCAAATTTTATACCTGAGAATACACTACTTTTACCAGTATTAAACAATATATACCTAACAAAAGATATACGAGGCAAAACAGGCATTTACACTTATGATGTTTTTGTTGATATTTATGAAAACGACATATTAAAAAGCACTCAGTATTATTCCGGTTCTGAATTGAATAATTTTTGTTGTGATTTATTTTTACCAAATAAATTTGCAAAAAATAGTAATGCCGGAACTTTCATTGTAAAAGCAGATGATATAGGCAGTAGTGAAACTTTTTATAAGATAAAACTTGATGAAGAAGAGGATTTTGACATAAAAAACATAGTTGTATCAAATATGAGATTGGATTCTTATTTTAATGGGGTATGCGCGTTAAAAAAAGTTTATTATATCAGAAAAGAAAGTTTGCATTCAATAAAAAATAAATTAGAGCTGCACGCAAATGAGATATATACTGATGTTGTAAATTTTATAGATGAAGTATTTTGCAGTATAAATCAATATCATATATTACAAAGAGATAGAAGAAGAAGATTTTTTATAGAAGAATTAGAAAAAAATGAAATTAAAAAAATATGCGTAAAAACAAAAAAATCCATAAATGCACAATATCTTTTCTGTGTTATTGTGTGTTTATTGGTATATTACGAAACAAAAAAATCATATACGCAAGGAATTACAATATCCGTAAATGGTGATGGGATAGAATATTTTGAGTTTGGATACACCGACAAGAAGAAGATGGATGCGTTAAAAAACAGCATAAATGAAAAAGAGTGTAAAAATTTTTTAAAGTCATTAGACTACGATATATCCGGAGTTTATTTACACAGTGCAAACGTTTTCATAAACGATAAAGAAATTAAAGACTGGGCAAAATTAACTTTTAAACTTCCTATTGATAGCTTAGATATCAATAATGAAGATGATAAATTGTATTATTCCAAAGAAAAGCAATCAAAAAACATAAAACATGTGTTTAATATACCTATTGACGAAAATAATTTTGTTTTAGATGATTTATATATAGGTATTTACAGCTCGCCATTAAAAGAAAGTTTTAATGATATAATTTATGAGTTATACTATATACCCAAAGCTGCAGCGAAATACATTATGAATATTTATGGAAAAGAAGGCGAACTAAGAGATTATATAGAAGAAATTTTTGAAAATATCAATAAAAATTTTTCAATCACACGCACTTTTGGTTATCCTGAACATGGTTCTGACAAATATATTGATACTATAAGTTATTTAAATAAAATATTTTACGAATACAATATAGAAAATAACGATAAAAAACCAGTGGCAAAGAAATATAATCTAAAAGTGTTCGATAAAAATATGAGCGTATTAAAAAGTAAGGTTTTGATTTTTGATGAAATTTCTAAAATTTATAAAATAACTTAAAGTCCTCATTTTAAGGGCTTTATAAACTCACCTATTATTAGCCTAAGTTCATCTTTGCTTATACTTCCAGCAGCCACTTCCACTACCACATCTTCCATTAGAGCTGCAAACTCCTCATATATATCAGCCTTGTCGTTTAGTTCCATAAAAAATATTGCTAAAAATATAGCACTTCTTTTATTGCCATCTAAGAAGGGGTGAAATTTAATGCAAGAAAAGATAAGATGTGTTAGCTTATCTATAAAACTTGGATAGTAATCATCATTTTGTATAGAGGAGAGCACAGAGTCAAGAAGCGAAATTTGACTCTCGTTAAATCCACGCTTGCCACCTATTTCGTTCATTATGATATCATGAAGCTCTATGGCTTCATTTATGCTAAAGTATCTCATTTGTCTTTTAGCCTGATAAATACCGATCTAACGACTGGATTTTTTATGACTACCTCTCTTAGCTTTTTTATGATTTGTTCTTTTGTTTTCACTATTTATCCTTTTAAGCTTTAAAGTATTCGTTAAATTTTATAGCTAAGATTATTTTACCTATGCCAGACATCTGGCTTATATCTCCAAGCAAGCTAGTATGGTTGCAAAGAGTATGAAATAGATAGCAGTGATAATCTTTGTTTAGTTTTTTAAATGCACTAAGACCAAGATATTCATTGCAATTTCTTCTCCATCTGTTTTGAAAGGTGGGTAGTTTTATCTCTTTACTCATATTAAGAGGTTCGTTTATAATGGCTACTACATTATCCTCATCGTCTTTGTATAAGGGATCCTTTTCATTAAGATAAAAAGCAACTTCGTAATTCATATCAAATCCCTTTATTATGTCATCTTCTAGCTTCTGCTTTAATTCATTCTCATGAAAAATAGCCTTGCTGATTAGAGTTTCTTGAATATCTTGCAAGGTTGAGTTTATCTTCATCATCTCAGCTTTTTCTTCATCACTGCAATCTGTTAACCAAAAATCCATCCTGCTATCAAATCTCTTAAGTTCAAGAGTCCTGCAACTATAATCTATACTTGTTTGTAATACTGAATCTATATTTCCAATATCTAATATATCCTCAAAGTAAAGATTAGTATGATCATAAAGGCAGTGATAAAACCAGCAGTGCCACTCATTTCTCATGGGATGATCATCCCAGTGCTGAAATTCGTTTTGGTTTTTGATGTAAAAATAACTACTTGAGCTATCATCTTTAAGCATATCTTGCGATATGCCTCTAAAACACTCATTGTATGAGACAACCACCTTGTCACTATCGGCTATATCTTTATAAAAAGTTTTCAGGTCAATATCATAATCATATATCCCATCTCTATCTTTAAGTGGCGCTAAGTAGCTGTCAGTTTTTATAGCTACATCCAAAATTCTCTTTTCTAATCCATGAAGTCTATTATTTATATCCATAAACCTAGCTCTTTCTTGTTTTGAGAATTCACGCATTTTTATCTCCTTATATCTTAATCCAAGCTACCTGCTCAGAAATTTCTTTATCCACAAGATTTGCATCCGTATCGAAGCTGTAAGTGTTATTTAAAAGATATAGTTTATAGCCTGTTATATCTCCATAAAGAGGAAGTGTTTTGGTATTTTTGTAATGATCTTTTATAAACTCAGATATTATTTTTAGTTTTATGTCGATGCTTTTAAAATAAAGCTCATGAAGTATAGGCTTTAAGCTTATATATCTTACTCCTTGAGTCATAGCGAGCATAAATATAGGCTCGTTTTGTCTTTTAAAATTTGTCTCTATATAGATATAGGAATCTTTGTATCTTCTTTTTTCATCATTTAAAATACTTGAGGTATTAAGCTCATCTGCTATGTCTATATTAAAATGATTTGCAATTGAAGTAATTAGAGTCTTTGAACTATGACACCAGTCAAAGTGTCCGCGTTCTAAAAACTCATCTAATGAATTTACCTTACTTAGATTATAAAGAGCTCTTGAGAAGTTTTTCTCTCTTGCATACCCTAGTTCTTTGCTAAGCTTTTTGATATCTGATTTAGATACTAGCTCTTGTAGTTGGTTAAAGATCATTTATTATCCTTTTTTCTTTTTTAGATCACCGATACATTTTTTGTGATCTTTTGAAATTTTAGCAGGACTTTAGGACATTTTGTGTCTCGTTTGTCTTTATATATCTATCTCTTTAAAATACTCCCCAATCTCATCTCTTATTATCTCAGCCAGCTCCTTTGGTCCAAGAACTTTGATAAAAGGTATATAGTAGTAAATCAGTGGCTTTATCTCCATTATGTTTGTATACTCTATCTCTACCTCTACCGATCCGTCATTGTCCTTACCTGTTATGCTTTGTTTTGCATACGGTTTTCTTTCAAAGTACTTTGTGATCTGTGGAGCAAGAAGCAGTCTTGCTTTCTTTGGCTTTACCAGATCAAACCAGGCCGAGTTTGCGTTTTGTATTCTGTTTTCTATTTCACTACTTATCTCAAATCTATCATCAAGAATCTTTATATCACTTATGCTTCTTAGATGAAATTTCTTAAAAGCATCCTTTTTATTGCTATCAAGCAGCAATAGATACCAAAAACCATCAAACATAGCTAGCTTTAGCGGCTTTACTTTAAACTCATAGTCGTTATATTTACAAGCTATCTCTTGTTTTTGTTTTATAGACTTTTCAATCAGTTCAAAATTTATAAAGTCATCTTCATTTAGCTTCTCGTTATTTATATTTGTAAGTATTGGGTGATTTAGCTGCTGTGTAATCTGCTCTAATAATATATGAGCTTTGCTATAAAAATTTGCACCCATACTCTTTGAGATATTATCAAGTACGTTTAATACTATACGCTCTTCTTGAGTTAGGTTATCTTTGGCGTCTTTATCATCCATGCTCCACATTCTACCTCTTCTTACCGCTCCATAATCTGTTAATACATCATATAGATCCCTTTGTATGGTTTTAGTAGATACTCCTAGCTTTTCTGAGAGCTGTGATATGGAGTGAGGTTTATTTCTTATAAGCTGGGCTATTATGTTTATACGTTCGTATTTACTTGTGTTGCTATCAGGAACTATCTTTTTCATCTCTTCTCCTCTATCTGCTATTATACCAGATAGAGGACTTTTATCTGTCTTATCTAGCATAAGATTGCTTTTAGGGCTTCTAAACCACCCATCTTTATACTGACTCCACAATATGGGTTTATCTTAGTATCTACTGGATTTATACGTATTAGATTTGCCTTGTTAAATCTCTTTGCCATTCTTTCGCCATAAGCTCTTATAGTTGGAACGGCTAGTCCTGCTCCTATCTCAATGATAGCAATTTTAGAGTTCATATTTTTACTTAACCAAGCATCGTATCTATGATACTGAGCTTTTGTTCTATTCCAGTTAAACGTACTATCGTAAAACATAAGAATATTTGGACGCATTACGCATCCGCACTCTTTACATACAGGCATCTTAGTAGCTTCGAATTTATCTTCATCCACCTCTATCTCATTCTCATCTATTGCCCAGATAGCTCCATCGTCTTTATATATGCACTGAGTGTAGTGTATGCTTCCGTGACACTCGTAAATTTTATCCTTATCAAATCCTGCTTTAGCAAAGTGTCCGTCTACGTTTGAAGTATATATGAAGTAGTTATCATCTTTTTCTTTACAAAGCTCTCTAAGCAGATAAAATCCCTCATGAGGATTAGTGGCATTATATAGCTTAAGTCTATGTCCGTAAAAAGCCCAAGCAAGCTTTGGATTAGAAAAGAACCACTGAGGATTTGCCATATCTGTAAAGCTTAGATTCTTATCTTTTAAAGGCGGATACGCTCTCCAAAATCCTTGGTCTCCACGAAAGTCAGGTAGTCCGCTATCTACACTCATTCCAGCTCCAGCTGTGATGATGATGGCATCTGCTTCGTTTATTATGTTTTTGGCTGTGATGATTGATGGTTGCATTTGAGATCCTTTAGCAAGAAGTGTAGCATAAAAAGTGGACAAGAAAGTGGCTTTATCATGTGGTATAATTTTTAAATTTATTTTAAAGGAGATGCAATGGACAATCAAATTAAACAAGATGCAATATTTTCAAAAGATCACAAATATAGATATGTTTTAACTAGAATTTGGGATGAAAGCAAGCCTATGGTTGCTTTTGTTGGGTTAAATCCGTCAATAGCTGATGAAAATACTACCGATAAAACTATATCAAGATGCACTAACCTAGCTAAATTTTGGGGTTATGGTGGTTTTTATATGCTAAATTTGTTCGCGATGGTTTCAATGTGTCCTACAATAATATGCACAGCAGATGACCCAATCGGCAATGAAAACGATCAATTTATCATAGAATATAGCGACAAAGTTGATAAAGTTATTTGCATGTGGGGAGACAAAGGAAGATTCAATGAAAGGGGCGCTCAAGTATATAAAATGCTAAAAAATAAGTATTGCCTAAAACTAAATAAAAGTGGAGAGCCGTCACATACTCGCGGTCTTGGTGGCAACCCTGAGCCTATAAAATTTTAATTATTTTTTAGTAGTTAAATATGCTAGAACATATTGTAAATTTGGTTTCTTATGTATATGACTCAACCATCAAAAGCAAACAAGAGGATTTTAATTATGGCTTAAAAGAGCTGTATTGTAGCACTAAGTCTATTTTTGATCTTATAGATCAGTTACAAACACTTGTGTTTTTTAATGAAAAATTTCTGCCGGAATTAAAGCCAGATCAGCCAAATAAATAGATTTTTGTCCGGCCTAAAAGATGATATTGGATTGTGTGAGATTTTTGTACTTGATTTGGCTAGAAATTTATCACTAGTTGAGATCGACTACAAATTTATTGCAATAGATTCTGGAGTGTACCTGATTTACGATGACTCATATCTTAAAAAACGAATTTTTCAAGTAGATAAAAAGCGACAATGCCTAATTGTAAGACAAATAAAATTTGTAAAAAATAGACTAAAGTTTGATGAAAAAGTAATAAAATTTGAAACTTTAGAAGATATTACAATTTTTACTAATAAACTAAAGTACGATCTTGTTACATTAAAAAACTATAGGTTAAAAATGAAGGATTTTTTGCTAAAAAATTATGAACTTAAGGATTTATTTTGGTGTAATAAAAGGCGCATTTCTCGCCTTTATTTAATTTTGTAATACTTTTTTCACAATCTTTTCTTCGTATGATTTTATAAATTCTATGATGTCGTTTGCGACTTGGACTACACAGTCGTTTTCTAGTGTTTTAATATATTCTGCAAAATCATTGCCGTATTTATACTCCCAAACAAAGGTGTCAATATCACTTTTTTCAGAAACAAGATTTTTACAATTTATATTCCCATCATCTGTTCGTAAGCTAAAATAAGCTCTTTTTAAATTTAAGCCATTATTGTCTTTGTAGATTTTTAAAGCAAAATAAAAACAACTTTCTTTCTTGAAAGCTTTTAGCAACAATTCATCGCCACTGTCTGTTTGTGCCTCATAAGTTTCTATTGACCAATCTGGAATTTTTAGACTATCTTTTAGCTTTTTTACAAAATCATCAATAACTATTTTCCTAGCTTGCGACATCGTATCTATAATTATATTGTAATTTTGAGCCATAATTTTTGCTAGTTCATCCATTTTTTCTCCTTGTTTTTGATTTGTAATGCTTAAAATAACCTGCCTATAATGCTTAATAAACACTGCTAAATCGGTCAAATTTTCAACTTCTTTTTCGCATTCATTAAGCCATCTTAAAATATCAGACTGATACGAAATTTCTTTGTATCGCACACTAAAGTTTCGACATGTAAGTTCTCCATTTTTAAGCTCATATTTGCCAAGACTATATTCGCTAACACTACGTCCAAATGGACTTAAAAAAACGACTAAAATCTCAGGCTCTTGCTTTTCTTGTTTATTGCTATCATATTTGTACTGTTCACGTAAAAGGTCAATATATCGACCAATTTGCTCCTTTTGATCATTAGCATATATTTTATTTTCTAAGATGATATGCTTTGCTCCATTTGTGATATAAATATCTATATTTTGGTATTCTTTGAATACTTTTGCTTCCTTTGTATTTATCCAGTCCTGCTCACCAATATTTTTTAAAAATAGTTGTAAAAATAAATCATCTTGACAATGTCTGCCTTCTGTGTTAAGTAATGAATATAAAAACCGCGAATGAAGCCTGACTTCATCATTTTCTTTTAATAAAGCAGTAAAAATATTATAATCGTGCAAACCACGTTTTTTACGCAATTTAATATAATTTTTATAATTATTTAAAGCTTTGCTAAATTCATCTAAGAACTCCTGCATTTTTCCTCCTTTTTAATTTAGTTAATTATACCCCTCAACTTATTAAATATCTCAACCATAGCAAGCGTATCAAGATGACAGTATTTAAGTAGATTTTGCCTTACTTTCTCTATCTCTTTTTTGTCTGTTTGATAGATTAGATTTGCATACTCGCTACTTGCATCTCCTCCGTTTTGTATATCAAGCTCTTTATAGCTAAGTTCTTTATTATTTGGAAATAAAGCAGGCAGAACAGACTTAATAGAAAAGCTACCATGGAAGTTTTTATCATAGTATCCAAGAGAGCGAAACGGAACCAGTAGATCTATAAATCTTTCATTAAGGGCTAATAATTCATCTTTGAGTTCAGGCAAAAGCTCTGTAAGCTCTTTTATTCTGCTTTTTTCAAAGCTCATATTATAAGCCATTATCGATCCTTGCTTTGTTATTTTTTTAAGCATATCTTTGGCTAGAGCTTGTCTTGGATCGTTTATCCCATCACCTAAAAATTCAAAGTGCTCTAATCTGTCATCTTCATGAAGGATATGAAGCGAGTATTGAAAGGTTACTTGAGTGTATGGTCTTTGGTGGTCAAATCTTGGAATAGCATCTTGAAATGTCTCAAAGTCTAAGAAGTTTATAGGATATTTTACATTAGAGATAAACTCATCTATCATGCTTTTATCTATATATGGACTGTTATCTTTTGTGATTACCTGAAGTCTTTGAGTCTCGGTTAAGCTTATATCACTTTTTAAAATATCTTCATAGATTACAATGCCGTTATGATACATCTCGTATG
>NZ_LIWS01000011.1:0-45103 GCF_012978835.1 Campylobacter sp. RM16190
CTTTTATAATCCTTTACAATTCAATAGTTTGGTTTTTTACAAATGCCGATATTATCGCTATTATCTTCTTTTTAGCTTAAGCATAGCTTAATAGAAATGATAATAAACCATTATATATGTATTTTAAAAAACTATATAAATTTTTTAATTTTTTGTGTCATTTTTTGATATTTTCAGAATCACTATAATTAGATGTAATTCAAAAATTACAAGAGGTGAAAAATGAAAAAATTTCAAGAGATCGATCAATGGATCGAAAAACAAAATAACAAGAAAAATATAATTCTGCGTCTACCAATACCCGGATACGACAGATTCAAGCTAGAAATTTCTCCAAAGCAGAAGAAGACGATAAGGCTATACAGGTACGAAAATGAAAAAGTACGCTATATGAAAATAGGTGAATATCCTTATATGAAGTTTGAAACAGCATATAGAAAAGGAATAGAAATTTTAAATCAGCTAGAAGAAACGGGATATATAATAAAGCAAGTGATTACTTTACAAGAAGCTTATAAAAAATTTCTTGTGTATGCTCAAGATATTCTAAAATTCAAAGCCGGCACTTTACGAAGTTATCAAATAAGGGTATCTAAACATATACTACCCTTAGAAATAGCATTAAAACCAATCGATGATATTGAATTAAACGAGCTAAAATTTGATATTTTCAATAAACTTGAGAAATATCCTGCCACAAATGTTAAACTCTTTTACATACTACAAAATATTTTTCTATTCGCCAAAAAGCAAGGATATATCAAAGAAAATATTTTAGAAAATTTTAACTTTTCAAAACACTACGAAACTCCATCCAGAAGAAACTCAAAACATCATCAAAAGATTATAAATCAAGTTAATCTTGAAAATTTTTTAAAATCTGTAGCAAATTCAAAAAACAACATTAGAAAAAAGATACTTATATTTTTTGCGCTTGAGACTGCTTTGAGATCGATGAACCTATTTAATCTTAAATGGTCGGATATAAATTTTGACGATAGTTACATTTATATACCTAAAAATAGAATGAAGACAGAGAAGCGAACTGAAAATTCAAGACAAAACTTTATTTTACCCATCTCTAAAATAATGTTAAAAATTCTCAAAGAATTAAAAAGGCTTCAAAAGCATGAAGGCATATATATATTTTCAGGAATTGCAGATCAGCAGATTAACTATTTTCTAACAAAAATATCAGGTATCACAAAACACGGACTAAGAGGAACCTTTAAAACTTTTGCTATGAAAAAACAAATGGAGCATCGAATTCCAAATTATATTATCGAAATGTACTTGTATCATATTCCAGTAATGACGGATGTAGAAGCTGCATATCTCGAACTTAGATACGACGATCATGAAATTCAAGATATGCTATATGCGCTATGCAATTGGTGGGATCAATATTTAATCTCCTTATATGACTTTTCAAAAATTATATAGGAGATAAAAATAAGAAAGTAATAAACAGAAACTAAAAAGAGTTGGATGTCTTTTAGCACTGGACGCTCAAGAAATCATCAAACAAAATATTTTAAAATAACCCATAAGCTTTGAAAAATTTAGCTGTTTTATAATAAAGATATCTAAAAAGGAGCTAAAAGCCTGAAAACAAGAGTATTAAAAAACTCATTTTGTGAAGCAAAATTAAAACATGGATAATCAAAAATAACGATATAAAAACCACAGATAGTGACAGTGTTCTTTAGTCATAGTAGTTATAATAAATCTTAACTTCAAGACATGGCCACTCTTTGTTCTATATATTAGAGCACTTTTTGGGCCAAGAGACTCTATCGCTCTCAAGCAAGAGACCGCCGCTACACTCATCGCCTTTGGCGATATCGTTGCTCCCCCGCTGGCACTATTGCCTGCTACGCAGCCAAAGTAGCAGGGGCTCGCCGCTGGCTAAATATCGAACTTTTCCCCGTTTCCCTGCCGGGACATCGTAGCGCTTTCTCCAAAAACGATCAAGGGCGTCGCTTTTTTGACAAAAAGCTCGTGGATAGCCTTGCGGCTACCCTTGACATTTTTATCGAGAGCACAACTCGCCCGGTTGCAGGAAACGAGAAAAAATCCGATATATTTCTCTTGCCTTGTGAGCTCAGGGCTTTGATTGGGGTATGTTTTATATCCTTTTGTTTTTTGTGTGTTGAGAGAGAAAGGCCACTCTTGATGGTTAGAGTCATGTTTTGTGTGGAGAAGCTTGATTTCCCAACTCTCTTTCTGTCGCCGGGGTATGGGGTGCAAACCCCATAGATGCCTAGTTGAGCGGACACGTAGTGGCCGTGAGCCTAGAAGCCCATTGTTGGATTGGTTTGTGGAGCTTGCTTTTTCTTGAGAGCTTCTATGCCCATATCTTTCATTTTAGGGGTCATAGAGCGTTCTTTTCTTTCAAGTTGATGTATTGCTCTTGATTAGCCTTCTCAAGCTCTTCTTTTTGTTTTTGAAGCTCAGCTATCTCTCTGAATTTTTGATGCTTTATATGCGGCCTAGTTGAGCCTTTTACACCCTTTACGGCTTTGCCCTTGAAAGCTTCTGCTGCAAGATCTTGAAGGTCTGTACCGTATTTGGCCACTTCTATTTTTGACTTTAATCTTGGGATAGCCTTTTTTTTGAAATCATACCGGATCGATATAACTTGGTAGTGCACTGTGGTTTCATCACGATGACAGGCTACCCAAAAATCATTATTGCCGTATTTGTTCGATAGCATCACAATAAATTTCTCAACTTCGGCCTCATAATCCTTTGAGTTTATGTAGTCGGTTTCCTCTTGGGTTAGATTTCGATCCATATCTTCTCGTTGAATCCCGAAAGAGATCAAGTGTTCCTCAAAAAGAGTGGAATTTCTCCTTGGTGTTTTTTTGGCCTTTTGAGTCGGTTTGGCTCTCATAGCTTTCTTTAATAATATTCACTTTATCGTCGATTAGTCCGTCAGAAAAATTCTTATCAAAATTCGGAAAGGGGTAATCCCTATGATAAGCTTTATTTTCGCTTACGTTTAAATGATAGAATTTGTTAATATCGGGCTTTCTCGTTTTTAGATATTGTATCCTTTGGGTCGATATTGGCTCTCTAAAATTATGGCGCATACGATTTTTTGCTCCTTGTGAAGTGAGCCTCTCTGATCTTACAGAAACAGTGATAATCATGATATACCTCCGAAACTAATTATAGCCGGCCGCCTGCAAGGCCACACAACTTGTCAGCGACAAGTGGTAGTGTGTTTCGCTTTGTGCGAAACATAGCTGCCAAAAACAGCTTAAACTATGCTTACACTATCAAAGGCCTAGCGGGGGTACTCCCTCGCTTGAGCCGGGATGAAATGAGGTTAGACTTATGTTGATATAAGTATTTGGCTATATATATGTTGGCATAAACAATTATATATAGAATGGTGCATATAGATATATGAATAGATGTGTAATGAAATGAATAATTGTGTATAGAATGCTGCGTTTAATTACATAAACATATTTATAATAGTATTAATAGTGGTGTATATGTATATATAATGGTATGTAGGTGTATACAGTAGAGGGAATGGTGCAAAGTTTAAACTTCAAAATAATTTTTACCGCTATTATGTGGCAAATGCACAAAACAGTATCAAGTGCTTTAAACCTTTAAATTTAAGATTTTATTTATAAAAACTTCTGCTTTGTTTTTTAATGTAGTTTACCTGTCTTTTGAATAATTAAATTTTGATAGGAGTGATTTAAATTTGAATATATCATAGCTTAAACCTTTCTAATTAGCTTAAAAAGGTTTAAGCAAAAAATATTCCTTTGGAGTAAGTGTTTATAACAGCATATCCTTTCTGCTTTTTGCAACGGCTTGCAAGATGCCAAATATGCTTTTTCCGTTATCGAATTCACGCTTTATAAATTCATATAGCTCTCTTAGTTCACGTTGAAGCTTTTTAATATCTCTATAGAATTTTTAGCATCTTCATCAGATAACACTACATTAAATCTCTCTTGCAAGGCAAGTTTAGCCCACTGAGCTTTCAACTCATCTATGCTAAGATCAGAGTCAAGCAGTTTTATACTATCGGTGTTTTTAAAATACATATAAGCCAACAATCAACAGATAGTAGTTTTTATTTAACCCTCTTTTGTTGTTTTTGCTTTAATAGGCTGAACATCCAGTTGCTCTTTTGATTCAAAAGAAAAAGACGAAGAATTTTTCACATCATTAAATGTTAAAAATTCCTTAATTTTTACTAAATTATCACGTTTTATGCCAATAAATACTAAAAATAAATCAATAATGCCCCATAAAAATATTATAAAATATAGTATAATCGAGAAGACCTGATATTCCACATCAAGATGTCCTTGCCCAATACCGAAGTAAATTATCCACATGAGAATAAATAGGGAAAGCTTAAGCACTCCTAGCCCCATGTTACCTTTATAGAATCTATCTACGCCCATAAAACCAAACAATAACCCAAAAATCAATCCTATCCATGAAGATTTCAACTTAAGACTATCCATAGATTGACTTAAGTCTTTTATTGCTTTATCAGATGCATCATCTAGCATAACTTTTAGCATATACCTATCTTTTGATGAAATTTTTTCCGACAACCCCATAAATAGCATATTTCTCATTTTTTTCCTTTTTCTTTAGATTGGATTATGCAATTATACCTAAAAATTATTCAAAACGAATAATAAATATTTATTCAACCTGAAAGATTATTAAAAACATAATATTGGCAAAAAAGCTCGTTTTTATTTTTATTACTCAAAGCAACTACAACTAAATAATTTTGCAAAATTTTTAAAGCGCCTAAAAGATTATGTTAGTTACTTAATTATGCATATCCGGACTAAAAGACATCTTTTAAAAATTTTCCAACATAGATGCCTAAATAATTAACTATATTTTTAATTATAAATTAATCCATTAAAAAGATTATTTATTAATAACAAATAATCTTATAATATAATTATGCTATAAGAATAAAAATATATAATTATAGAATAAATTTTAAACAAAAGGAGAATTTATGAGCAGACTTTTTGGCATACTTGCCTTTGTCTTTATAGTTACAGCTACTAGCCTATATGCAGGAAAGGGCAGCTTAATATAGTTGGCAAGACATATCCCTTGTCGGAGATGACGGAAAAAGAAAAAGATGCCATATCGTATCTGGCTATGGATATGGGTAAGAATACACTACAGGCTTATTTTGATATATCAGGTAAGAAAGACTATCTTGTGGACACAGGCGAATGTGCCGTATTTATAGACCGAAATCCAAAAGGCACTACTTCACGAACAGCCCCCTTAACAGCTATTCTGGATGAAGGAGAACATGAAGTATTAGTCGTTTATGTTTTTGACCAATATTTCTATTTAATGGGAGCGCAGAAAGTCTTTGTAGGAGCCGATACTATCTCGACCATAAGCATAAACGCTACAGATCTTATATTGACCGAAAAAGGCAGAGAGAGGCAAAAACAACTAAAATCTCAAAAAGAAAAATCTAACAATGATAACGGCATCTCCAAAAAGCATAAAGCGTATATGTCTAAATTTTATAGGGACGACACTAAAGGCGTAGTCATAGATCCTACCTTTAAACTTATGTGGCAAGATAGAGATAAAGTGCATATCGCCGACTATAAAGGAGCCAAAAGCTACTGCGAAAAGCTATCTTACGCAGGATATTCGGACTGGAGACTACCTACTATAAAAGAGTTGCAAAGCATAGTAGATTACAGCAAGCACAGCCCTGCTTTAAATAGAGCCTTTAAGTATTATAGCGCCGATAATACTTACTGCTGGTCATCTACCATCGACGCCATGGACTCGTCTAACGCGTGGGACATTTACTTTAGTAACGGCAGCGCAGGCGGCGACAGCTTGTCCCTTAACAATTGCGTTCGTTGCGTCCGGCAGATGGATTGATATTTGATTTTTTGGAGTTAGTTTATGAAGTATGAAATTTGCCTATATTTAAAGCGACTATTGAGCTATGCGCATATATAGAAACTATAAGGCTTAGATCTTGGAAACAAAAGTAGAGCTGTATTATATCATATACTGGTAAGAAAACGAGTGATAAACAACTATAAGTTTAAAAAGGCCAAATATCTATCTAGGTATAAAAACCTTAAAGACAAGATGAATATAGAGGAGATAAAGAAATTTTTAGCTATCCAAGCGTCGTTTTTAACTCATATAAAATGGGCGAATTCTTATAATTTAAAAAACAAGGTGGGTTATATAGATGAGTATAGCCCCAAGATAAAAGCCATAACAAGCTTTATAGATATATGAAAGGAAAAGTTATGAAAAAACAAATATGCGCTTTACTATGCTTGGTGGGAGTTTTAAATGCTGCTGAGCCGCTAGAGGCTCAGTGTAGCAGGGATGATAGTAAGGATATAGTAGTATGCAAAGACGTCATACACGGAACTTTGATCTGGCAAGACGGTAACGAAGATATAAAAAAAGAATGGAAGGAGGCTAAGGAGTATTGCAAGAATTTAAATTACGCAGGATATACCGACTGGAGACTGCCTACCAAGACGGAGCTACTGAGTATAGTTGACTACACTAGGCATAGTCCTGCTATAAACAAAGCCTTTAAAAACGGTAAAAGTGGTTGGTGCTGGTCATCCACTCTCGGCGCTTGGGACTCGTCTCGTGCGTGGTTTGTTGACTTTAGTCTCGGCTACTCAGACAGCTTCAGCTTGTCCGCTAGCAGTTGCGTTCGTTGCGTCCGGCAGTAAATTCGGACTTTGGTTTTTTAGTGCTTTGATAAGCTAGTTATTTATATAAAATTGAAAAGGATTTAAGATGAACTTTTCTAAAGAAGAGATAGTAAAGATATATGAAATTTTTAGTAGAGTGGTTGATTGTAACGGAAATTTGAAGGTGTTTAAGAGTATTGATAGTATAGACATGCAAAAACCATTGCTATGCCTAGAATGGTCAGAAGAGAAAAAGCTGATAAAAAGAGCTTGTAATGAGAGTCAAAAAGGTATAAATATAACCTTGGAAGATTGCAGCAATAGCAATAGGACAGGAAAGAAAGATAAAACAAAAAATCCAATACTATCTATTTGCATTAGATACAATAATGAGATGCCAATAAAATGGAATGATTTTAAAATTGCACATAGTGTTCAAGAACCGAAGCTAACGGAATGTATGGAAACACATTTTTCCATTTTACTAAATGAGTATCAAAATTATTTTAATCAAAATGATTTTGAAATTTTATACAAAGCATTTAAAGATATTTTATATGTCGTAAAATATGATTTAGAAATAAATATTAACGATATATATAGCAAAGGCCCAACTATTTTATACTTAAATACATTTAAAAACCTTATAGATTATTTCAAAAAAGGAGAATTGGATTTTATTATAGCGATTAAAAAAGATGAAATAAGACCTATTAGTGACAGTGAAGATAATGGATTAAATGGCAAACTTAAACAATGCTTTGATTTATATAAAAAGTTATGCAGAATTTGTAACGATATCGATATAAAACAATATAAAGAAATTTTAGAAGAAATTGAGAATTCAGAAGAGTTGCAGCAAGATGCTAAAATGCATATAAAATATGCATACGTCTTAAAATCACTTACTCAAAACTGTGCCAAAAATATTATCTACTACGGAACTCCTGGAACAGGGAAGACGAAATTCGTTAAAGATTGCCTTGATATATTAGATCCAAGCAGAGAGAGAACTAAATGGATACAGTTTCATAGCAATTTCGAGTATGAGGACTTTATAGACGGTATTAAGCCTACGGGCGTTTCTCAGAGCGGAAATTTAGTGCTTGAGATGCAAAACGGGGCGTTTAAAGAGTTTTGTATAGAAGTCGCAAAAGAGAACAAAAAAAGAAAAGAAAATAGTCTTGATCTTGAGCCGTATTTCTTTATAGTAGACGAGATAAACAGAGCAAATGTCGCTGCTGTATTTGGCGAGACCCTATCTATGCTTGAAGATAGCTATAGATGCGAAAAAGCCGCTATAAGGATTAAAAATTCTACTTTTATAGAAAATTTAGCCAAAAATAATAGCTCTAAAGCTGATGAGCTAAGTGTAGTTTGGGAAAATAACCAATCAAAATTCTATATCCCTGAAAATATCTACTTCATAGGTATGATGAACGATGTGGATAAAAGCATAGACTGCTTCGACCTCGCACTTAGAAGACGTTTTAAGTGGGCGTTGATGAAATGTGATTATGATAGTTTAAATGATATCGAGGCAAAGTATAGCGGATATAAAGCGAAGTGTGAGAGTTTGAATGACTATATTACTAAAGAAACTTATAAAGATGCTCAAGGCAACTCTAAAAATGACGGCTTGAATCTAGGTAGAGCTTATGAGATAGGACACTCTTATTTTTTAAAAAGAGATAATATGCAAGAAAAAGAAATTTGGGATCACTATATAGAGCCTATTTTAAGAGAGTATATTAGAAGCCGGTTTGGAGAAGACGAGATAGAATCAAAGCTACAAACAGCAGAAAAAATTTATACGGCATAATAAATGTATCAAGATAATAGTTATTATAAACCTGACGAGTCTTGTTTAAAAAAGTCACTTGGGGATAAGAATTTATTAATCCCAAGTGATTTAATCAAAGCTAGATCCGATGTCATATACCTAAACTCGCCTACAGATAAATTTCAAAGTAAAGCAGGCGATAAAGGCGAAGAGAACTATATACTTAAAAAATCCGATGAAGGGTTTTTAACCGGCAATTACATAGGCGAATTTGTTTATAACGCTCAAGAGATAAAGATAGGCTCTAGATACGGTAATGTTCTTTTAAAAGAGATGCTAACAAGCGTTAGCTCGTCTTTGTTTCAAAATATAGAAATTTCATCATCAAGATCTAATCTAAAAGAGTGCTCAGGCTCAAATATAAATATAGAGCAGATACTTTATATAGCTTTTATAAAGTATCTAAAGCGCGCTAAGCTAAATGGATTTCCGAAAATCTATGAAAAAGTAGCACGCAGAAATTCTAGCTTCAGCGGTAGCTTGGATATAAAAAAATTGATAAAAAAAGATCTACCCTTTACAGGCAAAATTTCATCCAAAAAGAGCGGGCAAGTAAGTGAAGGGCTAGTAGGCGACGTGCTATTAAAGGCTTACGGCATAGTTATTAAAAAATATCCTAAGTTTTTATATATGGATATGAGCTTAAACAAATTTTTACTATCAAATTCAAGCGGCAATCCAATCGAAATAAAAGATATAAATAGAACTTTAAACTCAAAGTCTCTTCTAAATCCTATGTACCAAAATTACAAAACAGCCCTAAAGCTAGCTAAAAATATAATCTTGAAAGATAAATTTAGCACTCTTGGCGAGGGTAACAACGAAACAAAAAGCTCGGTAAAAAATTTAAATTTCGGATACTTGCTATATGTCCCCGAACTGTTTGAAAACTATGTGGAAAAATTGATTAAAGAAACGCTTAGCGAGATAAAAGACGAAAAATTTAAACTGCAAACTCAAAAAATTAGCGAATGCGGCAAATACAGGGCTGATTTTATAGTATATCAAAAAGAGACCGATAAAATCGTTTTAGATGCTAAGTATAGACATTTTTACAATGGATACTTAGATAATGAGGACTGTCAAAATTTAAATCAAATAAAACGATATATGAGAACTTATAAAACAAATATAGGGGTCTTGATATACGCTATAAGCAATTTAAAAAATTTAATAAGACCAAATAATAATAAAAAAACTATCTTTATACTAAATATCTTAGATGATAATCTTGAAATAGACGATAGATTTAAAGAAAATTTAAAACACATAATAAATCAACACAAAAAGGAGAAGTTGTGAAAAGATTTACAACAATAGTTTTGGCTTGCTTCATAGCAAGCTCTCATTCGTATGCCGTTAATTTAGGTAAATTAGTAGATGAGGCTTTAGGCTTTATGGATACAGCTGCAAAAGCTGGTGCAAGAACAAAAGATGAATTGAAAAAATTACAAGACCAATATTACCTACCCGAGCCGCTAAAAGGAAGCGAATACAAAAGAGTTTTTAAGCAGTATGATGAGGAATTCGACGATGATGACTGGCAAAACCATAAATTTGAAAAAGTAGCCAATATACAGCTAAAATACTGCAAGATGGGGCTGGCCGATGCTTGCGGGGACTTGGGAGAGGCTTTTATGCTATCTGGAGTCGGAGTAACAAGAGATGCAAATAGGGCTATAAGATATATCGAGTATGCCGTTAAAAACTCTCCCTACGAAGGTATTGGGAACTACTACTTATATACTCTTAAGATAGCAAAAGAGTTAAAAAACTACGATGATGCAAGCACCATAAGATACGTGCAAAATTTATTTAAACAAAAACGCTCAGAGTGCGAATCGGACAAAGCTAGCACCGACTCTTGTTTTGAAGCCATAGTTATTTTAAGAATTCTTCCAAGAGATATGTTCGGACTTACAAAAGAGCAGTCTGTAGATGCAGTTGTGGCGCTAGGCGAGAAAGATATCTTGACAAACGGAACTAAACACTCAAAGTTATTTAAAATGGTTGAAGCTTACGAAGAGCTAAAAAAGTAAATCCGGCATAAAGGAAAATAATGAAGACTTTTATAATAATAGCGGCTTTAGTAGCGGGTGCTTTTATAGCGGATAAAACTACTCCTAGCTACGACAGACATCTTGAGTATATAGGAAGTGTGGTGCTTGCCAATACTAAATCAAAAGATTTAGTTGAGTTTGGCATGAATATACTAGGCACGGGATTTAATGTCGCCAAACACACGGGTTGCGGGCGTGTCGGCTTTGGCCAACTTAATATTTATAGCTATTGTGAATACGATGATGGGAAAATCAAAATTAATACTTTTGGTATATTTGATAAGGTATTTGTAACCAAGTGAGTGTCATGTTTGAATTTTAATAAAATACGATTTTACAATACGAACCGTATCTTATAATTCAAGAGATCAACCATATCAAAAGCAAAACCTCTCGCAAACAAATGGTATTCGTGAGGGGTTTCATAAAACAATACAACAATAATTTTAGTGGTTGCTCTTAGAGCAAAGACATATAACACTATAAGAACCGCAATATGACTTAGATTATTGTTAAAAAATAAAGACATATCAAGTAAAGAATTGCCAAGGGTGAGATGCTTTAAAAAACAAAGCACCTCCGCCCGGTATCAAGATAATATAGACTATAAACTATCGCGGTCGCAAGATAGAGTGTCATAATATATGACAAATTTTATAGGAGAAATTGTCTTGTGTCGGATGAAGTTTAGATTTGCATATCTTAATAGAGTCTAAAAATTATTTTATTTCTTTTACAATCCTATCGACTTAATAGAGTTGATAGTCATCTCTTTATTTTTTTCTAAAGTCTCTATGATTTTTTGTAATAAAGGCGTAGAGGCATATTCGCATAACTCAATTAGCTTAATTACCATATCTTTTTTATCTCCGGATACACTGTCGTCCGATTTTTTTATGAAATTTTTAAAAAATTCAAGACAGTTGTCATCGTCTAAAAACAACTCCTGTTCGCTTACATCAAGAGCTTTTGCCATAGCCGGTATTAAATCAGCCTTTATCTCTCTAGTTCCGTTTAGATAGTTATATATGGTAGGCAAAGAAGGATGAGCGCCCGTGCTTTTTAAGGTCGGCTCGAATTCTATAAATTTGGCTGCAAAGTCTTTCTTTTTCATATTTTTCTGTTTTAAAATTTTATTTATTCTCTCGTGTATAAGCATTTTATTTCCTGGAGGAGTATTTTGAATAGATTATATTAATTAAAATTATGCTTAAAGGATTTAATTATTCTATATAGATAATTAAAGAGAAAAATTATACCAAGGATGTAGTTTATTAAGAGAGCTTGAGAAATTTGATTTTTAATGAGTTGCTAAAAAGCTTATATATTAAACTCTTTGTAAAACAATAAAAAAGAATATTGATTTACAAAGTTGATGCAAGGAGTATGCTGATAAAAATTTATTTTATGATGGTATTTTGATTTTTATTAAAGCTACTATATACAGTAAGAGACAAAAAGATTCAATTAAACCTTTAATTGAATCTTAAAAATTCTCAACAAGTATTATTTTTCAATGGCTATTATAAAATCATCATTTAAATATTGTCTTATTTTACTAAAAGGTAACTCTATATAGTCATCCAAAGACTTTGGAGAGTAATAGTCTATCGAAATCGGATCTATTTTTAAACTATGTTTTTTTACAAGAAATCCATCTTTGATATTATTAAGCTTAAATGGAGGTTTAAATAAACTATCTTCATGAAATTTATGATCTCCGGTTAATAAATATTCCTCTAGAAATTTTAAAAATCCTTTTTTATCTTTCATAATATTATCTATAGTAAGCTTTGTGCCGTTTAAAAAATGAGCATATTTAACATACGGACCGACACTGCCGCCTGTTTCACTAAGCCTATATTCTTCAAAAATGATTACATCGCCTATTATATCACTGAGTAATCTGGTTAATTTGTGTTCGCTAAAAGATGTATATTCACATCCCCCTCCTTGCTGTAAGTTGCGTTCAAAACTATTTAATTTATCTAAACTATATGTATAAAAATTTGGCAAAGGAGTAAAATTACTATCTAAGGCTATTATTTCACTGAGGCTATAACTGCATTGGTCGCTATTAATCTTAGCAATGTGATAATAAACAGGAATATGCACGCTATCATCTAGTGGCACACACTGACTGCTGTTCATATCGTTTAAGCTGTAAAGAATTCCATTTTTTATATTTAGACATATCTTTTGTATTTTTTCATGACTATATGGGATATATGCCATACTGCTACCTTTATCGTTTTTACATACTATTAAGTTTTCTTTTTGTTCTACATTGCACCAATAGCTATTATCCGATATAATAAGCTTATAGTAATCCGATTCAAAGTTTTTCCAGAAAAAATATAAATTTTTAAATTTAGAACTAGTATATATTTGCTGACTACTCTTTTTGGTATCAAATACCATTTCTTTCATATCAAAATTATTTGCAAAAGCAAATCCTATAAAAAATAAAAGCAATAACTTTATTCGCATGTTAATCCTTGTGGTAATTTAATTTTTGTTTTTTAGCGCAATATAAATAATGTATTTATATTTTTGATTATTATACTATATGCATAATAATATTTGCTTTATTTTGAATCGATTTTATGCATTTGATCGATAAGTGCTCCAATCAAAACAAAATTGCAATATATCCTTTGAAATTAATGTTTTTTAATTTAAATTGAATGTGTATAAAGCATTTTCATATACACTTGTTTTTGGCAATATTTCAAAATATGCTTAAAAACTCATTTAAAATAGTTTTTAAGCACCAAAAACGTAAATAATAGAATATAATTAAAAAGTATTAACATACTGCAGCCAAAGATGAGCGTATCTTAAAAGGATAACGGCTCATCATATGCAATAAGCATAGGATGCTTTCCTGTCCTTATTGCTTCTTGTACTCTACGCAACTCAAGGATTAAATACTGCTTTACCGAAAGATTATTTAGGTCTTTTGTGAGCATCTTATCAATAATCCAATCAATTCTTCCGCATATTAAATCATCTATTTGTATTTTTTTCATTTTAAATCCTTTCTATATTTTTATGATTTGCTTTAATGTCTATTAACTAAAGTTTTTATAAATCAGCAGTCGCTGTCAAATGTTATAACTTCTGAATGAAAGCCCGTATTATCTTCTAAAGGATATCCATGAGGGTTACAAATCACTTTTGTTTTTCTATCTAACATATTATAGTTGCATGCCGTATGCACGTGACCATGCGCCCATATATCTGGGAAAATTTTATTTTTAGTTAAATAGCCAGTAAGGTTTGTGCTAAAAAAGTAATCTGAAATATCATACCATGTGTTACTTATAGAGTGGTATATATCGCAGCTTTTCATACTGGGTGCATGATGAGTTATTGCTACGAATTTATAATTACCTGGCTTTGTTAAATATGCTTCTTTTAAGCTTTTCAGGGATTTATAGTGCTCTTTTAGTGCCAACTCGGGGGTTAAACCTTTTGATAACCTATAGTCACTCATAAATCTTAATGCTTCCCTCATAACTACTGGATTTGCACGATTAAAATCTGTCCAAAGAGTAGCTCCCCAAATTCTTACTTTATATTCTTTAATATCAACAAACTCATTTTCAAGAATATGGATATTGTGGCTCTCTTTAAAATAGCTTTTTAATTTAAAAATTGCATCCGGATAACTAGAATTATAAAACTCATGATTACCTACCACTATAAATACAGGCTTTTTAGTATAGGCAAATTTTTGTATAAAACTCTCATATATGTCTTTATTTCTAACTTCGGCAATATCTCCGGGCAGAATAAAAGCATCGTAGAGACTAGGGTCTATTTTTAAATAGCCCAAAGGGTTTTTTATTGCATATTTTCCCCAAAAATCGATATGAAAATCACTACCTATATATAAATTCATTACTTTACCTTTTATATCTTTTGCGTCTTTATAATTATTTTTCTTACTATATTTTGACTGTATAAAGTATTGACAAAAACACTCCAAACACGCACCCACTCACAAATTTTATTAAATCACTTCTTTTTTTATCGTAACTAATTAATTTCATGTAATCAACATTATCTTTTAGTAAATAAACAGATATCAATGCAGTTATAGACATCTTTGTCATTAACTCCATCCTCACGTGATCCCTATAGCTAAAATATTCCAAAAACGCTTCTTCGCTATCAAGTTTTTCTTTATCTACTTTATCCAAATCAATGTATTGCATCATTGCATCATATATATCTTGTGAATTATCAAAAGGTCTCTTGGAATGTAAATTTGAAAAATCTAATTTAGACTCAGCTTTCATTTTATCAACCTTTCTATAAAGAGCATTCTGCTTCTATTTTAAAATATTTTGCTATAAAGTCTATGTTTAAACCAACCTCTTTTATGTTGTTGTTTTCTATATTCAATAGATTTATCCTTCCTATTTCAAGCAAATCAATATCGATTTGAACTATGTGCCCTTTGTACTTCTTTCCAAATAGCCTGTTATGAATATTATTCATATCCTCATACTCCATCTGGGCTTGATTCATCTCTTGCTCACTTATGTATATAGGTGTTAGTTTTACTCTCCCATCATCAGTAATACATTCAAATTTATCAAGCCCTTCGCACTCTATCTCTTTCCCGGCTATAGTGCACTCTACTTTGTTTTTCATAAAGTATCTGTTGGTTAAATTTCCAATCAAAGACTCATACTCATTAATTCCGACAACAGACTTAAGCAAGAACGGATTTTGAAAGGCAAGTATAAGCTCTACTCTGTTTTCTCTTAATATGCTCTCTTCAAGCTCACTATATCTATTGATGATTTTGGCCGCCTCGTCTAGAAATACCGAAATGCTTATTTTTTTATCCTCTTGTTTTCTATTGGTAAGCATAGGCAAAAAGCTTGACAGTATCATATTCAAAGCCCCTTTATCGCAATAACTTGCATCAAAAACCACTATCTTGCCCTTATTTAGCATAGACACTATAGAACCATTACTAGCATTTAATGAAAGATTATTCATGATTGATAAAAAAGGAGTCATCATCATTGAGTAGTTTCTAAAATCACTTTTTAATCTATCTTCCGAACCGCTGTCTTCATATTTAAATCTTTTAACACTATCCAAGAAGTCATTTATCTTTTTTACAAGTATTATAATAAGCCCTTTTATTTCATGATTTGTATTCATATTTGTATTTAGTTTTGATCTCAAAAAGGATATTTCCTCTAGTTTGTCTATAAATTCACGCATGGCGGTAATATCTTGAGACAAATTTAATATAGTTGAAAAAGTGGGCGGATATCTGTTTGAAACATTGTCTAATCTATTTTTAAAGCCAAAGCTAAGTGCATCTCTCATACTTTCTACTCTTAAACTACAAGTATAAATTGCCTTTAACACTTCAAATGTTTTAGTGGCTATATTAGAGCCAAATTCAGCCCAGAAGTTTCCATTTTCACTTTGCATATATGAAATAATTGAATTTTTAAAATCTCTAGACCTCATATCCGCCATTAAATTTATAGGCTCTTCTATTATAGAGCCTATACATACTATATCTTTGATTCTGTCGGCTCTTTTAGCAAGAGCTTTAACTCTTAAATGCTCACATCCCTTATAGTCTATAATAAATATAGAGTGTCCTTTTTGAATACGATCTAATAAATTTGGATATATTAGACCGGTTGTTTTTCCACATCCTGTCTCTCCAATAATAGCAGCGTGCGTAAAATCGCAAGGGATAATAATATTAGCTTGTTTGCTAATTTCATTTATGTTGGATTTATTTAAATCATCTGTTCTAAAAAAGCCTATCGCGTTCATCACATCTCCTTTGTAAATTGATGACGAAATAGTATTTAAATTCTTCAACAACTTTGTTGATACCCAAGATATCGCTACTTTTGTATTTTTAGATATAAAAATTTATGAGATGCTTTTAAAAAAGATACTTAGATTGCGTTAAAAAATTAAATTATGTTTTGATTTTTTATCTGTTGATTGGTTCGAATTAATATTTAGAATCAAGTTTTTTATATATTTCTTAAAGAGGGAATAAACCCTCTTTACAGTAAGCTAAAATGATATATTATCTACAGGAGCTTCTTTTATCGTTTTTTTAAATGATTTAGAAATTTGCTTTATGATTTTATCTTTTTTTCTTTTTGCCTCCATCTTTTTTTCCATCAGTTCAATCTCAGCATCCCTTTCTTTTGCCAAATCTTCATCAATCATATAAATATTGTCTTCTTTATGTTTACATTTATTATTGTCATTGTTGCACTTGCTTGATTCATCAGATGCTTTGTCCGTTTCTCTTTCAGGCCCTATAACCATTACATCTTTTTGTTCAGACATCTCCCTAATGCGATACTTTCTTGAATTTATAGTTTCTAAAAGTAAGGGAGATAAAAGATCCATTACTAAAAGATCACCATTCTCATCATACGCTAAAGCTATTTTTTGTTTTAGTAAAAAAATGATAGTGCTTTGTGGTGAAATAGAAGTTCTTGTGGTGGAGGATACAGATGAAACCAAGCCCATAATATTCTTGTTGATATTAAGAATATTGTCACATTGATCATTCATTTCTTTTTTTAAATCTATAATATATTGTCTAGTATTTTTAACAATATCTAATTCAGACACATCGCTTTCTTGAAAAAACGTATCTATAGAAGCATTAAACAAAGCTATATTCGTATCATTTTTATTTGAGCATATTTTTTTAATTGTATCTCTAGAGTTCTTGTTAAGGTGGCGAAAGATTAAGTATCCAATACCTCCATGCTTAACCATTGCAAAGTAGCCATTTAAAATCCATTTTTTCAGATTTTCATTTCTCATACTTACATCATATACTTTTGGTAAGGTTTGTATTGAATGTGGCGTATTAAGAGTATAATTTTTTATTGCATTGCCTACTTTTTTACTTAAATTTTCTACGGCCTTATCAGGTTCGATGCCTTTTTTAATCTCCTCAAAAAACTCCTCTATCTCTTTTTGATAATCTTTAAAAAAACGATCATTTTCATTTTGTATAAAGATGTTTTGATATAAATCCACATATACTGCTATTAGCATATTCATAGTTTTTTCATGGTATGTTTCCTGCTTGTTCATAATTTCTCCTTTTAATGATTTTTGCTTCCGCTTTAATTATACTAAATTTTCTCAACACCTTTGTTGAGAAAATTTAGTATAAATACGCAAAGCTTTATTTTCAGGCAAATAAAGCTTTTAAAAGCATATTGTTGCCAGTGGTTTTTTTGATATGTGGATGTTAATGATAAGTATAAAATTGTTTGTATTAAAAATAAAAATTTAAGTACACTTTAAATTCTGTAGATGTAGAATCATCTCTACCTTTATATTCCACACAAATAAAACTTCCACAAAGCAATTAGTATTTATATTTTAAAAGGATATTGGATGAACAGCAATATATTCTTTACATCCGATCTACATTTCGGGCATAAGAGCGTATTAAATTTCTGCCCTTGCTTTAGGAATTTTAGGTCGGTCGATGAGATGGATCATAGGCTAATAGAGCTATGGAACTATACTATAGGTGTAAACGATGAAGTTTATAACCTCGGTGATTTCTCTTTTTATAGGGATATTGAAAAGACAATATCTATTTCAAAGAGATTAAACGGTAAGCATACTCTAATTTTAGGCAATCATGATGAGTTAATAAAAGAGAATAGGGATGAGCTTTTAAAGATGAGTAAATTTGACGGCAACAGACTATTTGAGGATATATTGGACTATAAAGAGTTGGCTTTTAAATTTAAAGATGATGGTTATAGGCTAGTGCTGTTTCACTATCCTATATTAGAGTGGAACAAAGGTCATTATGGCTCTATATTGCTTTACGGGCATGTGCATGATAGCATATCGCCTTTAAAAGGTAGAGCTTTAAACGTAGGATATGATTTACATGGCAAGATACTTCATCTAAGAGATATCATATCCTATACAAAAGATCTGCCTCCGTTTGAGCATCAAGCCGATAAGAAGTTGGGTGCTAATGACACAATAGCTAATAGAGAGATAAAAATAAGAGACATATTAAGGGCAAACAACAGATGAGTTTAGGTGTTAAAATAGTTTTAAACGAAGAGAAGATACTTAGAGAAGGCATCTATGATATAAATGAGATGAAAGAGGTGATAGAGAGAAATGCCATTAAGCTAGGCTTTAACAAAATAGGTGAATTAACCTATATGGCTCCAGATGACAATCAGGCTCTTGCAAAAGTAGGATTACTTTGCCATCGCGGTCTAATGAAATGTGATTGGTTTATTCATAACATATCTGAATGGACTCTAATTGATACTAAATATGGCGATATTGATCTAATTAAAAAAATGAAGATGAGAGGAGAGTTATAATGGCTATTAGAGCTCTTAAATTTTTAGCTTAGGGGATTGTAATATGTTTGGTACTAAAATCGTTTTAAATGAAGAAAAGATACTTAGAGAGGGTATCTATGATCTAGATGAGATGAAAGAGGTAATTGAAAGAAATGCCATGCAATTAGGTTTTAATAAAACGGGAGAACTAACATATATGATTCCCGATAGCAGTAAAGCTTTATCAAAAGTAGCCTTATTATGTCACAAAGGCCTAATGGAGTGCGATTGGTTTATTCATAACATATCTGAATGGACTCTAATTGACACAAGAGATGGCAATATTGATCTCATTAAAAAGATGAAGATGAGAGGTCAACTGTGAGTGATAAGCTAAAAATAGAGTATATCGATGAGGATAGATATAAAAGAATATTTGTATTTGGAGATCTACACGGCTCACTGCATCTTTTTGATGAGATGATAAAAAAGATATCATTAAGCAAGGATGATTTAGTAATCATTCTTGGTGATAGCTGTGATAGAGGAGAAAATTCGATAGGTTTATATATGAGATATCTTGAGATGATTAAGAATGGCTATAGCATAAAACATATAAGGGGCAATCACGAGGATATGTTTTTGAAAGGATATTTCTATGATGAGAATTGGACTTATGATTTATGGTGGGAGAATGGAGGTAGAAAGGTACTTGATGAGCTAAAAAAGAAAGGCTATGAGAAAGAGGATACAGAATTCATCCGTGAGTACATAGAGAGTATGCCTCATATCATAAGCTCAAAGAGCTATCTATTTGTGCATGCGTGATATGATTGTGAAATAGATGAAAAAGAGCAAGACCCTGAATGTCTGATGTGGGATCGAAGTAATTTCTGGCTAGCAAACAATACCGGTAAAGAGATATACTACGGGCATACTCCAAGCAGGGATAATAAGATAAAAGTAAGAGAGAATGGCTGCTACGGTATGGATGTGGGGCTGTGTTTTTTGATAACTTAGCGATAATGGAGGTAAAGAGTAAGGAGATAATAGATTTGGAGAGAGAGATAAGGGAGAAGTGTTAAGAATTTGATTATTTATTTTTTCTTAACATTCTCTTTATTTTTTGCCTGATTTATGCAGATACATTTAAAGATAATTTTGCAAGTATATTTACTTGATAGTATAATTTAGTTCACACACTATATCTCTTAATATTTTATATTCTCTCAGTATATAAATAAAAAAGCTTGCATGTCTATTTGTTTATGTAGTAAAAATTACTAAAATGATATTTTTTATAGAAATTTGGGCGGATACTTATTGAGCTATAAAGCATAAGATAAACATAAAAAGCATGCGGATTGTTATTATCCACTTTGCTACAAACTTATTAGTGCAATTTATTGCAGTTGACACAATAGCTTCCGTAAAGTTAGTTATCTATCTACTCCAATTTTCAATAGTTATAAAATCGATATAGTTAAAGTCTTTTTCATTATTTGTAACAAGAGTTAGGTTATTAGCTATTGCAATTGAGGCTATTTGCATATCTATCTCGCCGACTTTTCTATTTTTATCTTTTGCTTGTTTGCGAACTTTTGCGTAAATTTTGGCACACTCATAATCAAAATCCACTATATTAAAATGAC
Organism: Campylobacter sp. RM16190; assembly: GCF_012978835.1. Taxonomy (NCBI): domain Bacteria; kingdom Pseudomonadati; phylum Campylobacterota; class Epsilonproteobacteria; order Campylobacterales; family Campylobacteraceae; genus Campylobacter; species Campylobacter sp. RM16190. The sequence continues at coordinate 20,629 of NZ_LIWS01000011.1, forward strand.
CTATAAACTCATTAACAAGAGTTAAATTTTGCTCTTTATAGGTTGAGTTTTCTACTCCGTAAAGCATCTCGGCTACGCTTAAAGATGAGATAAAAACTTTTGATCTGTCTTGCTTTAAAAGATTATCTAGGATATTTTTAAAATAAGGTTCTTTTTGAGATATAAGATAGCTGCAAATATTAGTATCTAGTAAAAACATTATTTAAATCCTAACTCTCGCTCTTGTGGTTCCAATCGCTCCGGTATCTTTAACTTAAGATTACTCTCTTTAATGCTTTTAAGAGTCTTAAGAAGTCCGCTCCACTCATCTTGTTTTAATACTGGTGTTAAAGTAATTTCTTTTTGTGTTTGAGTAATAATAAACTCTTTTATGCCATCTAAATTTATAGATTTTGGTATACGTATAGCCATAGAACCACCACTCTTAAAAATCTTTGCTGTTTGCATTGGCTTTCCTTTAATATATATTTCTAAAAGTATATATATTGTAATATAAAAATTTGATTAAATAGATTAATGATCTTATTTTGCAATGTTAAGTTAAAAAAATAAACACCCAAAGTTAAACCTTGGGTGTTTATTTGCTATGCAGCATTTGAATTAATGGGTTTATACTATTTTCTATTATTCGCTAAGACATTTGCCACTAAAGATATAAGCGTATTTATTTGAATTTCTTGGCAGTGCCAGAAATTTACTAATACAAATAATTAAGGTCATATCTCTTTTTTTATAAAAATTCTTCCATCAAGAACTGATTTATACGCCCCATCTCGTCTCGAATTATTTACGCTTTTGGCTACTTTTCGCAGATTATCGTAGTGTTTTTTATTTTTAGAGAAGATGTTTTAATCCATAAGAGCGATATTTAGAACTCTGTCTTAGTCCATACTACCTATACATATAAATTCGATTATGTTGTCCATTATAGGTTTTCTTTTAAAAATGAAACCATATACTAGCCTTGCCTTGCCATTCTATAGAAGGCTTTATCGGTATCATAAATCTCATCTACCTCTCATTATTCCTCTGCTTTGATTTTTCTAATCAAGGATTAGCCTTACTCTGCGTATTGCAATTTTAGTTAATAGTGAAATAAGAGATAAAAGAGATAACTATTTCCTCTTTTTGCCTCTATTTTTTTGAAAAAGTGGGTCGTTTTCTATCTCTTTTTTGATTCTATTCTCGTATTCGTAGTATTTTTCGGTTTTAGGTATTTTTCCTTGCTTCATCAAAAGTAAGGTTAAGTCGAAATCTTTGTCCTCACTTGTCATCCAGATGAACTCTATTACGTAATCTGTTATTGCTTTTGAGTTAAAGAGAAAGCGATATACGAATCTGCCCATATTAACTAAAGCATCAGGACCATCTTTAAGCCAATAATTTTCACCATCGAAGGTCTTGAAATCAAGTTCTTCTGCTTTATTCTTTATGACTTTCTTTACTTTGTCTAAATCATAAATATCATCTTTGATTAATCTTTCCTCGTCTAAAACAAGCCTTATTCCTCTTTTTGCAGTATAGTTGTTCTCTACGAATTTATTAAATTCTATCTCTTTTTTAATTCTATTCTCGTATTCGTAGTATTTTTCGGTTTTAGGTATCTTTCCTTGCTTCATTAGAAGTAAGGTTAGGTCAAAATCCTTATCCTCACTAGTCATCCAAATAAACTCTTTTACGTAATCCGTTATCGCTTTAGAGCTAAATAAAAAACGATACACGAATCTGCCCATATTAACTAAAGCATCAGGACCATCTTTAAGCCAATAGTTTTCACCATCGAAAGTCTTAAAATCAAGCTCTTCCGCTTTATTCTTTATGACCTTCTTTACTTTAACTAAATCGTAAATGCCTTCCTTAACCAATCTTTCTTCATCTAAAACAAGCCTTACTCCGCGCTTGGCATTGTATTTAGGTACTTCTATTTCATTTTTGTTTTCGGATATACTCATAGTACTTCTCTGTCTTATGCATCTTTCCATACTTCATTAAAAGCAGTGTCAGATCAAAATCTCCATCCTCGCTAGTTAGCCAGACAAACTCTTTAACATTATCTGTAACTGCTTTAAGATTGAATAAGAAGTGGTATACGAATAGTGCCATATCCGCTAAGGCTCGAGGGCTATCCTTAAGCCAATAGGTTTCTCCGTCAAAGGGTTTAAAATTAAGCTCTATTGCTTTTTGATCAATTTCTTTATAAATCTCTTCTAAATCATAGAACCCCTCTTGTTCTATCTTTTTTTCGTCTAGAATAAGCTTTACTCCACGTCTAGCGGTATAATTATTTTTTACGAATTTATCGAATTCTATCTCTTTTTTAATTCTGTTCTCATATTCGTAGTATTTTTCCGTTTTAGGGATTTTTCCTTGCTTCATTAAAAGCAGTGTCAAATCAAAGTCTTTATCTACACTGGTTAGCCATATAAATTCTTTTACGTTGTCGGTAACAGCTTTAAAATTAAACAAGAAGTGATATACAAAGTGTGCCATATCTGCTAAGGCTCGAGGGCTATCAATTAATCTATAAGTTATGTTGTCAAATGTTCTAAAATTAAATTCTTCCGCTTTTTCTTCTATCGCCTCTTGTATTTCATCCCAGTCATAGATACCCTCTCTAAGTATCTTTTCCTTGTCTAGTACTAGCTTAACTCCGCGAGAATCCATTTTAAATCTCCTTGTTGTTCGCAGTGGATTTAAATCTCCGCTTTTGAGGATGATGCCTGATTTTGACTTTGGGGATGCTGAAGCTAGTTTCTATTTTTTAAATACTATACTGCTCGTCATACTCACTGCCTTGGTATTTATTAGTTAATTGTTCTAAACTATTGATTTTTCATAAATTTTTAAAGGATTGTGAAAGTTGTTTTAAGCTTTTAAATTTATTTTTAAAAAAATGCTAAAGAGGGAATGAAATTTTGGCATATTTTAGATAACTAATAAAAGGATTGATTTGTATATTCAATCATCTCTACATTATTCAGGGGGTAAAAGCAAGTTCACTAAATTTGTATCTCACGCACTAAAATCCTATATATTGTGAGTCTTTTGTAGCAGAGTGGACGTAGTCATAATGTAGATAAAGTGGCATTAAACGACTATAGTATGACCATTTACTATTTTGGAAATGCTATCTTAAATAGCACAGAAAATATAGAGTGATTACGCAAAAACGATTATATAAGCTTGGAGCGATACGGCGGAGATAAGAGCGTGCATAACGCTATCTTAACGGCTAAAGGGCTTATAGTGCTTAATCAAACTCCTTCAAATTTAAAAGAGAGCGAAACGATACTAACTAAACTTAAAAAGGCGGTATCCATTTCAAGCGAAGAGGCTATAAAATCGGTTACTAATAGCATATTAAGCCTAGCTGTCGGGGCTTTAAAGTGAAATAACGGCGCGGGTTTTATCTTGTTTTAATTAATAAGTGTGTATATTTATGTGTATAAATAAGGAAATTAAATGGGAAGCTTGGATAAACTTATATCAAAACTAGCGAATAATCCAAAAAATGCAAGCTTTGAAGATTTGCAAAGAATTTTAATAAATTTCGGCTGGGAATTAGAGCATGCAAGAGGCTCGCACCATAAATTTAAAAAAGACAAAGATAGCATAATAATCCCTAGACATAAGCCTATAAAAGAGGTTTACACTCTTGCTGTTTTAGAAAAAATAGGAGCTAAAAAATGAAAAAAGACCTTGAATACTATCTAAATTTGCCTTATACCATAACCGTTAAAAGACTTGATGACGGCGATTATTACGCGCAATATGCCGATTTAGGGCTTACTAAAAACAACCTAATGGCAGGATGGGGAGAGAGTGAAGCGGAGGCGATAAAAGAGCTTAAAGAGGCTTTTGCGTGCTATGTAGAGGGCGCTTTAAAAAGCGGAGAAAGCATATATGAGCCTATAAAAGAAGATGTAAAAGTGCGCATAAATTTAACCATGCCTAAATCAGTTTTAGAGGCAATCGATCGCGTAAGCTCAAACCGCTCTAAATTTTTAACAGATGCGGCAAATTTAAAGCTAGCTAGCATTTAATAGTCGGACTAGTTTAATTACTAGCCCAAGTATATCTATCTCTGAGTTTGTTAAGCTTATAATCTCCAAACTCTATGATTTTATCATGCATTAGTCTTCCTACTACAACAGATGGTAAAACATCTATATTTTTTGCAAATTTCTTAATGTTGTCAGCAGAAAAATCCTGTTCTTTTAAAAAAATTGTATATTCTTTTTTAGGGATTAGAAAATCGCTCGAAAACTCATTAGCTTCCGCTTCTTGTTTTGTATCGTCAACATCATTCTCCAAAAAAATATCTCTTTTTTTATGCAATAAAATATGTCCAACTTCATGGAAAAAGCTAAACCAAAAAATATCACTATAACTTCCTCTTAGAGTCATGGATAATATCGCCTTTTTACCATCATCAACCCAAAATGTAGCCCCATGTATTTTTGTTTTTTTAAAATTAGGAAGCCATACAAAAGCAATCCCGCAAGATGCTAATATATCCTTAATTAAAGACAAAGCCTTATTAATATCCTCTTTAGCCATAATCCCTTTTATTTGAGGCAAGCTGTCCTTTAGTTTTTTCTTATCAAATGGCTCTGTTTTTATTTCTTTAGCTTTTATTGTGCTAGCTTGCATCCAAGAAGCAATTGCTTCAGGAGAGATATTTGAATAATCTTTTGCAACTCTAAAAGCCGGATTATATGTGCTTATACCGTTTATTGCCGATAGTCTTGAAACAGCAAAAAAGTTTTTTAGCTCGGCAACTCTCTCAATCATATTCTTTGTGCCCTTAACAAAACCACTGCTTGCTAAGTCTGAATAAGGAAAATTTTTAACAAGGTTAGTTTCTTTCTCCATTTGTTTTTGCTCTTTTTGCTTTGCTAAAACCATTTGGTATTCACTCTCTAGCCCTAGCCAAATATGAGACGGTATTTTTAATACGTTTTCAAGCTCAACAGCTGTATCCGGAGTTATTGATTTTTTGCCTTTAATGATTTCATTTATAGTTTGTGTCGGTCTGCCTAACCTTTGAGATAACTCTAGTTGTGTCATCCCCATATCTTCTATTACTTCACTCAAAAACTCTCCCGGGTGTATTGCCAAATCTGATATGTAATTATTAGTCGCCATAATGCTTACTCACTTCCTCTATTTTGGCTATATCTACATTACCATCGCCATCATTAGTAATAATCAGCCTATAAAATCCATTTAAATAAATGGAATACTGCCCCTCTCTATTTCCTGTTAGTTGATGAAATCTAAGCGGTGCTATTAAACATAAATCTTCAAAACATTTCGCACTTTTTATAATATTCACTCTCGTAACATAACGCATTGCTACGTCTATACCATACGCTTTAATTGCCTCTTTTGATTGTTCGTATTGTTTTTGTAGTTTTTTTGTTTTAAAGCGTATTTCCAAAATAGCCCTTTTATTATTCACCTTTAGGGTGAATAATAACCTATATTATCTTATTAAAACATAAAATAAATTTTATTATTTTTGATAAGTTTCAGGCATCTTAAGCTCTCTTAGTATCTCTTCAAGCTCGTATATAAGTTTGATTTCAATCTCATCTGAAAAGTTTTGCAGGAATTCAAAGCGATAGAAAATTTCATAAAAGTGCGTAATTTTAGAGACTAAGAACTATTTTGTTTAAAATCAAACTGCCTAAAATTCATTTTACATTATTTTACAAAATTTTACATTACCTTTTACAAGTTTTTAAAAGCCTTTTAGGTGGGTTTTAAATCACATTTTTTAATACTTTACTTATGATACATACTTCAACTTCATTATCTGAACCTTTCATAGTATTTATTGATACTTTTAATATAGAGCACATCGAGCTTGACGACTTTTGAAGCATATTAGCTACAATAGCCCACAAACTTGGCAGTAGCATCAGCTATAATCCAAACCGAGAGTATCGGTAGCTTAAATTTCACACAAAAGGAAGTCAAAAGTGCAAACAGAAGTCAAGCAAAAGGAGTAGCGAAGATAATGAAAAAAGATCGATTAGCTCAGGCGAAAGTAGCCAAGCAGTTAATTTTTTTCATCCTGCAAAAAGTATGAGCCAAAAAGAGCTTTACATTCGAAAGAACGGATTATGGGGTGCATTAATAAAGAGCGAAAAGGATTTAATTTATAATTTGCATCACGACAATACAGGATATGGTTACTATAAAAAGAGGTTTTGTTTTACACTCTTGATTATATGATTGAATTTAGGGGTCTCTTAAAAATAATAGATATACTATAGTTGACTTCTTTATTATTTTTTGATATTATCGTGTTCAAGTTTTTTTGAAAGTATCAAAATATAGAGTTTTGAAGGCATTTTAATAGATTTTGACCTCGGGCATCATATATATTGATTAAAAATCCTTGTTTATAACAACTGCTTCTTTTCATAATAAGCTATTATCTTATTATGTACTAAAAGTGAGATGTATATAACAACTCCGCCGATGATAAGGCGCGCAAGGTCTGCGTCTTTATGCCAAAATACCAAATTCACGATAATGGCAGCAGGTATGAGTGCGTTATTCATTATCGCTAAAGTGCCGCTATCAACCTCGCATGCGCCTTTGTTCCACATAAAGTATCCAAGCCCGCTAGCGCCGATACCAAGCCAAAGAAGCACTAAAGACTGCGTCATATCAAGTGAAATTTTCTCGAAATTTCCAAATACACCAAACGCTACGCCGGTTACCGCGGAAGCGCCTACAAAAAACCAGCCAAAAAGCCCCTTTTGCTCGCTAAATCCCTTGCTTTCAAGCAAAAATTTATACGCACTCTGTCCGACACCAAAGCATAAATTTGCGCCTTGAACCAGCAAAAATCCAAGCCAGAAATTGCTATTTACACCACCGTATTTGATGATAAAAGCACCAAAAACCGCAACCGCAACGCTAAGCAGATAAAGCGGGCGCAAGCGTTTGGCAAAAAGATCATAAACCACGCTTACGTAAAAGGGTGTAAATATCGTAAAAAGCGCTACTTCAGGCACACTTAGATACAAAAACGAGTTGTAGTAAAACATATACATAGCCCCGATTTGAACTGCGCCTATGAGTGCGATCTTGGCGTATATGGCGGTGTTTTTCGCCTGAAATTTCATAAACGGCAAGAAGACAAGAAGCGCCAAAACAACGCGTGAAAATGCAGCAAAATAGCTATCAACCATGCCTGCTAAAAACTCGCCTATCAAACTGAAACTAAAAGCCCAAAGCAACGTTACAAAAATAAGTTTATTCACCGATTATCCTTCATAAAAATTTTAAAATGATAATAAATTAGCCTTAAACCTAGCTTCCAGCTAGCCTTGATCAAATTTCAAAAACTCCCTCATCATGCAGGCTCCGCTAGCTCCGGCGTCTTTTATCTGGCTTAAATTTTTAGCATTTATCCCACCGATAGCGTATGTCTTGATGTTTAAATTCGCACAAACTTCTTTTAAAAACTCAAGTCCTTTAGGAGGTTCGCCTTCGTGGCTTTTGGTTTTAAAGATATGTCCTACTACTACATAGTTTGCACCTAAATTTTGTGCCATAATGGCTTCATCAAGATAGTGAACCGAAACTCCGATAGTTAAATTTGCGCTTTTAGCTAAATCTCGTTTGTTTTTTGACTCATTAAATTTCACAAATTCACCAAAAGGAAGGTGTAAATTTTTAACTCCAAGCCTTAAAGCAACATCTAAATGCGTATGCAAAATGAGCTTAGTCTCAAAATTTCTAGTTATTTTTAGCACCTCTAAGACTAAATTTTCATATTCACACTCGCTTAAGTCCTTTTCTCTAAGGATGATAGCATTTGGCTTTTTTTCGCTAACTATACGCGATAAATCGCCTAAAAAATCACTGCTTAAATGGCGATTTGTGACGCAAATAAGCTCAAACATAGATGTGATTGCTCATCACGGGCTGCAGATTAAGCGCGCGGATATCGGTATAAATTTCATCCACTCCGCGAGTATCGTCTATCTCAAACTGCTCATCGCCCTTTTTAGAGGTATCAGAGTGAGTACCGACTCCAACGCTAACGCCCGCTGAAATTTTACTCGCGGCCACTTTTATGATCCCGTTTCTAAATTTCGCACTTTCGCGCGTTGAGATCGTGATATTAGCAAAAGGAAGAAAAATTCTATAAGCGCAAATCACCTGAAAAAGGCTTCTTTCGTCAACTTCGCCCGCGTTTACTTCGCTTTTATTTTTAGCAGGTCTTAGCCTAGGACAGGATATAGCGATTTCTGCGTGCGGGTATTTTTGCTGGATAAAATTTGCATGAATCGCCGTTGCAAAGGCATCTTTTCTAAAGTCATCAAGCCCAAGCAAAGCCGCAAACCCAACGCTTCTCATACCGCCCATAAGCGCTCTTTCTTGAGCGTTGAAGCGATAAGCAAAGCTCATCTTCTGCCCGCCGATATGAACCTGCGCGTATTTTTCGGGGCTATATGTCTCTTGAAACACTATCACGTAATCCACGCCGCATTCGTGCAAGTAGGCGTATTCATCGGAATTTAGCGGGTAAATTTCAACGCCAACGTTGCTAAAAAGCTTTGAAGCCTCCTTACAAGCCTCGCCTATATAGCTTAGATCACGCTTCTTAGCGCTCTCGCCCGTAAGTATAAGCACATCTTTAAGCCCACTTTTTGCGATATTTTTAAGCTCTGTTTTTACTTCGTCTATCTTTAGTCTTAGGCGCGAAATTTTATTATGCGAGCTAAATCCGCAATAAACGCAGTTGCTATCGCAAAAATTTGAGATATAAAGCGGGGTAAAAAGCTCGATACTGTTACCAAAATACCTCTTCATATCACTTTGAGCGCGAGCCGCCATCTCTTCTAGAAAGTCGCCTGCCGCTGGGCTTAAAAGCGCACGCAAGCCCTCTATATCCACTCGCTGCATCTTTAGCGCTCTTACTACATCAGCCTTGCCGTAGCGCTCGTATTTGTAGCCCTCTCTAAGGCTTAAAACGCGCTGCATCAGGCTTTCATCTATGCGCTGCATGCCCTCCATATAGCTCATCACGTCAAAATTTTTCACATCCTACTCCAAAAATCCGCTCAGCGGACTAGATGCTCTTGCTATTTCGCTCACCTCGCCAAGCCCGGCTAGATAGGCTAGTCTACCCGCTTCAATAGATAGCGCAAAAGCTTTTGCCATAGCACGCACATCACCCGAAGTTGCTATGGCAGTATTTGCCATCACGGCAGCACAACCCATCTGCATCGCCTCGCACGCCTGAGAAGGGCTTCCGATGCCCGCATCAACTATCACAGGCAGATCTATCTCGTCTATTAAAATTTTTATAAACTCGCGAGTGGCAAGCCCTTTGTTCGTGCCAATAGGCGCGCCAAGAGGCATCACGCAAGCAGCGCCTGCATTTACAAGATCGCGCGCTACGTTTAGATCAGGATACATGTAAGGCATCACGACAAAGCCCGAATTTGCAAGCTTTTCCGTCGCTTTTATCGTCTCATAGTTATCAGGCAGCAGATATCTGCTATCTTTTATGCACTCGACCTTAACGAAGTCGCCACAACCAAGCTCGCGCGCAAGTTTTGCGATACGCACGGCTTCATCGGCGTTTCTGGCTCCTGAGGTGTTTGGCAGGATAGTGATATCCTTTGGGATAAAATCAAGTATGTTTTCGCTTCCGCCCTCATTTACTCTGCGAAGTGCGAGAGTAACGATCTGAGCCTTTGCATCCTTTATCGCAGCCTCAAGCAAAGTTAAAGAAAACTTGCCAGAACCCAAGATGAAGCGAGAACTAAATTTATGCCCGCCAAGCTCTAAAAAATCATCATTAATATCCATCATCCACCACCTACAAAGCAAACTATCTCGACTCTATCCCCGTCATTGAATTTAGAGTCAAATTTATCCCTCGGCAAAATCTCACCATTGATTTCCACAGCCATATACTCTTTATTGAATCCTTTTTGACAAGCGAATTCATCGACACTTTTGCCGATGAAGGCACTCTCGTCTTTGCCGTTTATTATTAGCATATTTTTTCTTTTGGGTTAAATTTGCATCAGAAGTAGCGCATCTTCCTACGTCGGCATTATCCGCTTCAGGTTTAAGGGTCTAAGGCCTGCGCCTAATCTCAGCTAACGCTCCCCTGATACATGCGTGATTATACTTATTTTTTCTAAATTTACGCAAGCTTATTTGGCTGTCTTGACTCCATCTTCACGCTTAAAATACTAGCCACCAATGCGTAAAAAGCTATACTTAAACTAACGCAGAGTCCAAATAGACTTATGGCGTTTGTCGAACTAAAAAAGAGCATAAAGAACGATATAAAGCTGGTTAGCGATGCAGTAAGAATCCCAAAAATACGCTCGTTGCTCATTAAATCTTGATTCATCGCAAATATCATATAATCAATTCCAACAGCGCTTGCCAATATGAACCCAAATACGACAAATATGTTTATATGAAAACCAAATATAATAAATGCGCACAAAATTATAAGTACGCCAAGAGTAATAAGGCTCATTACAATAAAAGCTTTGGTAAAACTAAAAAATAACCATAAAACCATAAAGGCTAGGCAAAATGCGGCTATCTTTAATATCACCGCAGAGTATTTTGCTTCGGTAAAATTTTGATTTAGAGCATCTACAAAATTAACACTAAAGGCATTATATTTAGCTAAAATCTCGTTACTTTGATTATTTTTTATAAATCCATCGGCATATATTACGCTGCTTTTATTCTCTAGCATAAATTTTTTAAATTCTCTTGCTAAATCGCTACTTAAAATTTCATCTATACTTAGCGTATTTAGATTAACAATCTTCTCAAATTCGGCCCGTAATAGCTCCTCATCAATGCCTAAGCTTTGATAAAAACCGGATATTTTACTATCGGTTTTAGCTTTTTTAAATAGCTCTTTTATACTGTCTTGTTCCGTTTTGCTTAAAAATATTTTTGAAATTGACGAGTAATCTTGAATCAATTTTGCATATTCAAGCTCTTTTATCAAAGCTCTTTCTTTAGCTATTATGTCCTCGTCCTCTCTAACGACTATCATTGAATTTGAGACGTTTGTGCCTGTTATATGTGCGATTTTTACGGAATCATCAAGCAAATTTTGCGGAGAATTAGAATAATCTCTAATATTATCACTCACAATTATTTTAGAAAAATTTATCATCAAAAACGAAGAAGAGATAATAAATAGTAATATTAAAAATTTAAATCCTATTTTCTTTGACAATAAAATGCAAAAACTATGAAACCATATCAAAATTTTACTAAATCCAATACTCTGTGAAAAAATTTTGCCTTCCAGCAATAAAGGCAAGCAAAAATATGTGAATAAAAACGCCCCAAGCAATGTAAAAAATGAAAACACCGCAACCTGTCTTAATAATTCAAGAGGAGCCAATATAAATACCACATATCCACTCATAGTGATAAAAAGACCTAGTAAAAAAATTTTTAGCATACTTTTTATACTGTGGCTTTGTATCTTTTGATTTTTAAATTTACCAAGCCAGTGAAGTGCGAAATCAAACATAAGCCCAACAAGACTCGTGCTAATAATAACCACCATAACATGAAGCTGATCAAACAATAAAAGTGAAGTGCAAAATCCGCAATCAAATCCAAAAATAGCTATAAAAACGATATTAAAAATTGAGAAATTTCTAAAGGCAAGCAGTAAAAATAGACTAGTAAGAGCCAAAGAAATAAGACTCATATATAAGCTCTCTTTATCGGCATCCATCTTTGCAAAAGCCCCATAAAGCGCACCGGAGCTTATATATGTTTTATAATTTTTAATACTAGATTGCGCTTTTAACTCTTGATAAAATTTAATAAGTTCTTTTGGATCGTAATTTGGTTTCAAACGTGCTTTTACGAGAAAAAAATTGCCATCTTCGCTCTTAATCTCAAGCATCATATCGCTTATATTCAATCTTATTTTTTCATCAAACATACTTGAGTGAGTCGCAAGTGCGAAAAAATCATCCCTTGCGCTTAAAGGCCTAAATATAAATTGATTTAAAAAACTTTCTGCACTCTCTTTAAAAAACTCATCAGTCTTATTTATAATTTTATCTACGGCAGATCTATTTAATAGAGCTAATTTTAAACGTCCAAGGTCATCTAAATATTTTTTTGTATCGATATCAACAGTAGCGCTAAATTTTTCAAAAAGTCCGGTTTTATTAGCCAAAATTTCCGTGCTTTTCATAAACCCTTTCGAGTCTGAAACAAGTAAAAATTCATTTGACAAATCATCTTGCATAGATTTTAATACAAGCTGTTCATTTTGATTATCTTTAAAATTTATAAGAGAAAAAATATCGGTTTCAAGTCGGTTTATATTCACAAAAATATAAAAAACGGATACTAAAAAAATAGAAGCAAACAGTATAAAAATCGAGATTTTTTTCATCTTATGTCATAAAATTCATTTATCGTCTTATCACCGCTAACCTCAGCCAATTCGATTTTTTCTACAAATTTATCTCCAAATACTGATATATAAGAAAAAATTTGCCTAAATAAAATATTTTTTGGCTTTAGATCTATTTTCCAGCCATTTTGAAGGCTTAAAATTTGGATATCAAACTCTTTTTTAAGCTCATCCAGATCAAGTTTAACGATTGACAAAAAGAGCTTTTTATCAAAATTTTGTCCTATTTTTACTAAACCCTCACCTCTTTGCTCAAAAATTCCATCCTCTCCTATGATAACTTTTGCATTAATAGGCTTTAAAGTGTGCCAGATAAGCTCGCTCTCTTTCAAAGAAAAATTTCCATAGCTCTTAAAAGCATTAGGAAATCCGACTAAAATCTTAGTTTGAGTGAAATTTCCATCTATATTTTGAGTTTTTATATTAGCCCTTATATCCTCAGCGCTTATAGCAAAAAGGCTGATTGTAGTAGTCAAAATAGCTAATAAAATTTTCATTCCGAACTCCTTTTAAGGTACTTTTCGACAGCTTCCTTAAAGCTATCCGGCATAATAGTACAAGTCTCTTTATTTATCATATCTATAGCGATTTGTGAGGTGTTTGCAACGCTTATCTTCTCTTTGGTCTTATGATTTTTAATTAGATAAGATATCTTTAAAAAGCTTTCAAAATCCACCAATCTAGCTTCCACCTCAATCTCATCTGCGAAAAATACAGGCCTTACATATTTGATATCAAGTTTTACGATAGGAAAGGCAAAGCCATCTTTTTTCATGTTTTCGTAGTTATAGCCTATCTCGTCTAGCAGCTCGCAGCGTGCAGTCTCTAAGTATTTTACATAATTGCCGTGCCATACGACATTCATAGAATCCACATCAAAAAATTGAGCTTTTATTATAGTTGTTTTTGAGATTTGCACTACTGCCTCCAAAAATCATAAAAGTTAAACCACTGCTCGGGAGTCTGCTTGCAGCGATGCTCTAGCTCGCTTACATAATTTTGCAAATAAGGCTTAACGCTAGTTGCTTTATCCCTCGAAAGCTTTATCCCATCTGCTATCTTAGTAAATTCTATCCTAAATTTATCGTTTATCTTTTGGCACCAAAGAGAGCTTATTTTTACTCCCAGAATACCGGCTATTATATATGGGCCGTGATTAAATTTAGCCTCTTTTCCCAAAAAGCTTATATTTGTAAACTTATCTCCGTTTATCGGCACGCGATCTCCCATTATACCTATATGAGTTCCGCTATCTACAATGGTTTTAAGCTCTAGCATAGCTCTTACGTCAAGCTCGTTTACAAGCAGTATTCGTATCTTTTCCCCACTTATCTCGTTTATGATATCGTTAAATTTTCTAACATTCTCGTCATATGCCAAAATAACCATTTCAAAGCCATCCACACCAGCAGCTATTTTTTTACAAATTTCGATATTGCCAAGATGGGCGGTTAATAAAATTTGACCTCTTTTTGCCCCTATTAGCTCGGTTTTTATATATTCTAAATTTACAATATCAAGCTCTTGAAAGCCTATTTTACCCTTCCATGCGCGAAATTTATCGCAAATTGCAACACCGAATTGATAAAAATTTCCAAATACGCTTGTATTTTTTAGCACATTTTCACCCGCAAAATTTGCTAAATTTAGCCTAAATTCTTCTATGCTATCACGCTCTTTTTTAGAAGTAAGATAGTAAAAAAGCACAACTATCTTGATCACAAAATTTAGTAAAAATGCCGGCAGATATTGAGTTAAAATCAATGTGAGCCTTAAAAAAAAGCTATTTGACTTCTCGTTCTTCTTCCACCACAGCTCACTATTGTTTTTAGAAACAAATCTCTGAAAGATAAATTTAGGCAGAGAAAAAAATCCTCTAGCATGCATAAGACTTATCATTGCATTATCTCTAAGCATTTTAAAATGAGATATTCCACCTTCTTCATAGCTCACTTTTATATCTATCCACTGAGTTTTTAGCCCGCATCTATGTGCGTTTACAAGGATTTCTATATCAAATTCCATCCTGTTTGTCTTGCTTCTTCTTACAGCCTCTTCTATCTCTTTAAGCGGATAGATTCTAAAGCCACACATCGCATCTTTTATCTCAAGACTTAGTGTATTTATAGCCACCCAAAAATTTGTGATCTTTCTTCCATAAACCCTTGACTTTGGAGCAGTATTGTCATAGACGGGGTTTGCACATATTATATCTTTAGGAAATTTCTTACTAACCTCTAAAAATTCATCTATCATGCTTACATCATGTTGAAAATCGGCATCAACCTGAAGCACGTGAGTAAAGCCATTATAAATAGCGAATCCAAACCCATCTTTCATAGCAGCACCCTTGCCGCCATTACTCTTACGCTCCAATAGCAATATATCTTTAATCCCTTTTAAAACCTCTTTGCTTGCTTCATCTGAGCCATCATCCACGATAATAATATCAAGCTTATAAGCTTTTAGAGCCTCTATTAACTCATTGATGCGCTCTGGATGATTATAAAATGGTATCAAAAAGGCGTATTTGCTCATCCAAATTTCCTAATAAACAACTCTGCCCATAGAACATTTTTCATCATTGCAAAAGATTTCAAAATATACTCTATTCTCTTTTTTCTCTATAAATATATCAAGTCTATCGTTTGGACGAACAAATTTGATAAATTTTAGATTCTCTATCTTTGACGCACCGCTTAAATCTATGCCTATTGACCTTGCAAGCTCGAAAACAAAATCAAGCTGCATAAAACCAGGAATTAGAGGTAAATTTGGAAAATGATGAGTGAAAATTTCAAGCTCCACACTCATAATAGAGCTAAATTTACTCTTGCCGTCTTCTAATATCTTATGCTCCCACTTTGGACAAATACTTCTAAACAAAACATTTGCAAACTCATGTTTTGCAAATTTACCTTGAGAATTTCTAGGTAGGCTATCAACTATCTTAAAATACCTAACGCTATTTTTAAACTCATTTTTAAGGATATTTGAAAGCTCTGCTACTACACCCTTTTTACCATGTCGTCTAAATTTATGTATCCCGTTTTCATTTAATACCAAAAGTGCAGCTAGACGCTTAAAATTTGGATGTATTTCGCAGTAGCAATCGCTTAAAAGTCCGCTTTCAAAGAGTTTTTTTTCTATACTCTCAAGGCTTACACGCTTATCGTTTAGTTTTACTATACGATCTATCCTTCCTTTTAATACAAGTCTATTTCCGTTAACCTCTGCCCAGTCATTGCTTTGAAAAAACTTACACCAAGGAGAGCTGATGCCAAGGGCTTCGCGCTCATCAAATTTAGTCTTAACCGCATCAAACAATCTAAGTCCGTCGCCAAAATTTCTAGCCACTACGCCTGTTTCGGTACTACCGTATATATCGACTACCTTTGCATCACAAAGCCTATATAGTTCATCTCTAAGAGTTTTTTTTAGCTCAGATCCCGCGCTTATTATCCACTTTAGCTCTCTTATCTCGCTTGATCTTGGGCTTTGGATAAGCGCTTGAAGTAGTACCGGACTGGTAATAAATATATGATTTTTAAGATTTAGTTCAAGTATTCTCTCGGGATAGTTCATCTCTTTAGAAACAACTTTTGCACCAAGAATGATTGGCAAAAAGACCTTATATGTAAGCCCAAACATATGCTGGTGAGAGACGCTTGAGAAAAATATACCATCACTCTCAAAGCCAAATTCTTTAGCCAAATAATTTGATTCTGCTATCATATCGGATAGTTTTTTTTCTATCCTTTTACTCTCTCCGCTTGAGCCAGAAGTCTTTAGAAAAAACTTACAATCCTCGTTAAGTAAAAAATCTTCACTGCAATCACCATTAATATAGCTACCAAAATTCTCACTATCTACATGGCTCTTATCACCGCTAAAAATTGGCTTTGGTAAAATATCCGGCGAAAGTCCCGCCATCATAGAGCCGAAAAAGGCTACGCAAAATTTAAAGGTATCGCTTAGATAAATTTCAATCTCATTTATATCTTTTTCTTTTATATTTTTTGCAAATTTTAAGGCATTTAGATATACGCTCCTATCGTCATCCTCAAATCTGAAATTTTGCAGCTTACTACTAAATTCTCTCATACTTTTAAAACAATCTTTCTATATAAAATTTCACCGCCAAATAGCACTCCCATTATCATATAAGATACAACTCCGCTATAAAGACTCCAATAAATTTTATTCTCCATTAATGATAATAAATATGCGATTAGAGCGTTTACCACAAAAAATCCACACCAAATTTTAGTTAGTTTTCTTGTGTATATTACGCCATTTTGATCCAAACTTGGCTCTTTTAGCCTTGCTATATTTGTTATTATGGCCTCGTTTCTTAGGCTATTTGCAAAGATGGCCAAAAACAAAAGACTCATTAAAACAGGGTATAAAAATGCTAGATCACTCCCCCTAAAAATCATACAAAGCATAAAAAAAACGGCTATAAAAAAGCAGATATATTTAAATTTTCCACCTTCAAAAATTCCCCTAATCGCCCATAAAATCGCAAGCAGACCCAAGATCCATATACTTAAATCCCTTGCGAAAAAAAGAGCAAAGGGATAAATAACGCTAAATATCGTAAGGATAAATTTAAGCGCCCTAAGCTTCAAATTTCTTAGCCACCGCTTTTACAATATCATCAAGGGTTTTTACATTCTTAAAATCCTCGGGCATAAGCCTATATCCGGTCTTTCTCTTGATATAATCAATCATATCTATAGCATCTATGCTATCTATCTGCAAATCTTCGTATATGAGCGTCTCTGGCTTTATTCTGTCCTCTTCTATTTCGAAAAGTTCGGTCAAAGCATCTTTTAAAATTTGAAAAATATCATCTCTTGTCATCTTTATTTCCTATTTTCAAAAATATATTTCGTAAGCGTCTCAACGCTATAAAAAATCTCTTTTAAATTTGCCGTTTTAGAGTCAAGTATAAGCCCATATCTCTTTTGAACCGCAAGTCCAAGCTCCAAAGCATCGACACTATCAAGGCCTAGACCATCATTAAAAAGTGGTGCACTCTCATCTATATCGCTAGGCTTCATATCCTCTAAATTTAAGCTATCTATAATCAGCTCTTTGATCTCATTGATTAAATTTTGCATCTTTAAATTCCTCCTTGTAAATTTCACTCATATATAAATGCAACTCCCTAGCCCTTATTGGATCTGGTTTTTGACTTTTAAAATCCTCCAAATTCAGGCTAAAAAGCTCCTTAAACTCATATTTTATCACAACATCTGGTGTCTTATACCAAGGCTCTTTTTTTCTAAGACTTCTTGGATACATATTTATAGCTATCGCAACGATCTTTTTAGATCCTTTTACAGCTATATAGGCCGCCGCCTTATGAAAAACTATCTCGTCTTTTGTTCTGGTTCCCTCTGGAAATATTATCAGGCTTTCGCCATTTTTCAGAGCATCTACGGCTTTTTGCAAAAGCTCTTCATTTTGGGTATTTGGTATATAGTTGCAAGCCTTTATAGCGGCAAACAAA
This sequence comes from Campylobacter sp. RM16190, assembly GCF_012978835.1. Taxonomy (NCBI): domain Bacteria; kingdom Pseudomonadati; phylum Campylobacterota; class Epsilonproteobacteria; order Campylobacterales; family Campylobacteraceae; genus Campylobacter; species Campylobacter sp. RM16190. The sequence goes on from NZ_LIWS01000011.1 coordinate 38,613, forward strand.
AATATATTTTTGCCAAGCTCTCCTTTAACAACACAATTTGCGCGCCTAACTCTAGATATCAAAAATACTACATCTAAAAGCGAAGGATGATTCGCTATTATCATCTGGGCATTTTTTCCGAGCTTAGTTTTTATCTTATATTTATAATCAAGATAGCCAAATACTCTCGTAATCTCTATAAAAATCTTCCACGAGAACCAAACTGTATCGCGGGCAAAATTTTGAATAAACTTGAGCTTATTCAATTTAAAAACCACAATTGGTATAAAAAGCATATTTCCAAGCATGCATATAAGCCCAAAAATAGCAAATAGCGTGCCGGTAATTAGCTGCTTAAAAAGGCGCTTAAGGTTCATAGTCCCATTGCCAAGTCGAACTATTATCACTACTTTGCCAAGATGATTTTTTAGATGGATCAAAATTTTGTAAAAATCTGATCAGTAAATTTTCATCATTTTTACTCTGTTTTTCTAGTTTAGCCAGTCTTAAATTTTCACCCTTACTAACTATAAGTGCCGCCATACAAGAGGCTGAATTCTCCATATAATAACTTTGCTTGATAGCTTCATGATATGCTATTACAAGCACTTTATCGACACCTTCGTTAAAGTACAAACTAGCTTCAATTAAAGCATATTCAAGAGGTGCAAAGGCTGAGATGGCCGAAATTTCACTATTGTTTTTCATGCTTATACTAAGCAGTGAAGAAAGCGCGTTATGAACCGACAAAGAAAAAGATGTAGGGGACATAAGCTCATTTGCGGCAAGAGTTTTTTCTAGCTCAAAGCATCTATTTATCTCTCCTGCGTATGAGCTAAAAACTACCGGAATATCAAGAGTTTTAAACTCCTTCGTCAGATCAAATGCACATTTTGCAGCCTTACTTAATCTGCGTCTTTCAAGTGGAGGAATATGTGAAATTTCAAAACCCCTATTATATCTTAAAAGAGTAGTATCTTCAAAATCATCAAAAACAATAGCGTCAAAAAAATTTATACCAAAGCTTAAATTCATTACTTAGCTATATCACCTCTTAAAGTTACTCCTGCCATCAAAGCGCCGGCACCACACTGAAACTGAGTTTTTGAATCAAAAGGCTGTTTTTTATAATATCCTGTAATATTTATCACCTTAGTTCCACCCTCTCTTACAGCTCTTTCCTGAAAAGTTTTAAGAGCTGATAAAAACGCCCACTCACAAGCCTCTTGATCGCTTTTATTAAAAGCATTTGTCTTTTTGTTAGACATTAAATCTTTTTGCAATATTTGCCCCTTGCTTCCTGAGCCAAAACTAAGTTTTATATTAGGATTTAGTACTTTGATAGCTTTTGGTGAAGTTAAAAGATTATCTATAGAAAAATAAAGCACTTCATCGCGGGCGCTCAAACTAACCCCCAGTGCCAAAACGGCAATTGCTGTAAAAAATTTATTCATATTATCTCCTAAGTTTAGTTTTTCAAATCGGCTTTTAAAGCAACAGTAGTCTTTGTTCCACCTACTGCACATTGAAATTTATCTTTGCTATCATAAATTTCATCTTTAAAATTTCCTTGTATATTTACTATATTTTTAGATCCGTTTTTTTCGGCTACCTTTTGTAAATTTCTTAACGCAGCCAAAAATGCATAGTGGCAAGACTTGGTATAATCGATTTTTTCTTCTTCCTCTTTATAGTTGTTACTTGACATCTGATCAGGTTTATCTCTAAATCTTATCGTAGAACCATTAGCCTTAATAGATTTAAACTCCCCATGATACTGCTTAGAAAACTCCATTACAAAATCCGCCCTTACATACTCCGAAGCTCTTTTTAAATTTAAAGCATCAGCTATATTGTGATAAAAGATCTGATCCTTTCCAAGTGCGAACACGCTAAATACCGCTAAAATAACAAGCTTTTTCATAGACATCTCCTTTTAATTGATTCTTTTAAATATCAAAGAGGTATTAACCCCGCCAAATGCAAAGTTATTACTCATCACGAAATTCGTTTTGATAGAGGTTTGCTCTTTTAAATAATTAAGCTTAGCACACTCGCTATCTACGTTTTTTAAATTGATAGTAGGAAAAAAATGCTCCTCATTCATCATCATTATGCTAAATATAGCTTCAAGTCCACCGCAAGCGCCAAGAGTATGGCCTAGATAGCTTTTTAAAGAACTGATTGCTATTTTATCCCCAAAAAGCTCATTTGTGGCGTAGCTTTCCGCTATATCTCCATGCTTTGTAGCAGTGGCGTGAGCATTTATATAACCAATTTTTTCAGGATTTAAATTCGCATCCTTTAGTGCAAGTATCATCGCACCCTTCATAGTTTCGCTTTGAGGACGAGTTACATGTGTACCATCGCAATTTGAACCAAACCCGACAACTTCTGCATAAATTTTTGCCCCTCGTTTTAATGCACTCTCTTCACTCTCCAATAAGAGCATTCCGGCACCCTCACCCAATACAAGCCCATCTCTATCCCTATCAAAAGGAGATGGAGACAGCTCAGGAGTTTGATTTTTAACACTTGTAGCGTAAAGAGTATCAAACACATAAGCCTCGCTAGGACAAAGCTCCTCCGCACCACCCGCTAGCATCATATCTATCATTCCATATTTTATACTCTCATAAGCATATCCGATCGCGTGAGAGCCGCTAGTACAAGCTGATGAGGTAGGTATAATTCGGCCCTTTAAAGAGTAAAACAAAGCAATATTGGCAGCCGTGGTATGCGGCATCATTTTTATATAGGTGTTTGCATTGCAATCGCTTGATCCATCTATCAAAAGCTGAGCCATAGACCTTATAGAGTCAGTCGATCCTGTCGAGCTACCACAAGCCACTCCCAACCTGCCATCTTTTATACTCTCATCATCGATTAATCCCGCATCTTTTAGCACTGCCCCTGCCGCCTCTACACTATATCTTGATACGGTTCCCAGGCTTCTTAACTGCTTTCTATCCCACTCTTTTGGATGCTTGTAGTTTATAATAGGGGCGGCTAGTCTAGTGTTTAAATCGACAAATTTATCCCACTCTTTCATATACATTACGGCATTTTTTTCGGCTTGAAATTTTTGCTTTATCTCACTCCAACTCTTGCCAAATGCGCTTACCATTCCTATTCCGGTTACAAAAACCCGTCTCAACACAATCCTCCATTTACTCCAATAACCTGCCTAGTTATATATGCCGCATCTTCGCTTAGCAAAAATTCTATCAAAGGCGCTACTTCACTAGCCTTACCAGCCCTTTTTGCAGGAATCATTTTTAAAATTTCATCCATAGGCAAATTTTCATCTGTCATATCAGTTTCTATTAGTCCTGGGGCTACGCAATTAACGGTGATATTTCTTGATGCAAGCTCTGTGGCTAAAGCCTTTATTGCACCTATTATACCAGCCTTACTTGCAGAGTAACTAACCTGCCCACGGTTACCTATGATGCCTGAAACAGAGCTAATAGCCACTATACGGGCCGGCTTTCTTGTGCGAACCATAGGCAAAATAATTGGCTTTAATACATTATAAAAGCTGTTTAGATTAGTATCTATCACATCAAACCAATCATCTTCCTCAATTGCCGCAAAGGTATTATCCCTTGTAATTCCGGCATTTAAAACCACACCATAATAAACCCCATTAGCCTCGATATCTTTTTCAATACTTGACCTAGCGGCCTTAGTATCGCTGACATCAAAAACTAGGCTCTTTAAATTTAACTCATTTTGCAAATTTATCAATTTCTCGCTCTTGCTTCGGCCATGTAAAACCACATCATATCCAGCTTTTTTAAGCCTTCTTGCTACTGCTTCGCCAATGCCTCTACTAGAGCCTGTAACCAATACTCTCTTATTCATCCAAAAACCTTTTGCAAAAAATCATCATCAGGACTTATGACATTTAAACTAGCCCTTGAGCCAAGTATTCCATTTACATAAAGCTCACAATCATAAACGCCAAAGCCGCTATCATCTTGAATCGAGCAAACAGATGTGATCTCAATCTCATCTCCAATGCTTAAGAAAGGGATAAACATCTCAAATTTTCTACTTCCAAGCAAAAAACCAAGCCCTGATTTTTGACCCACTGCTTCACGGGTTTTAGAGTCATATATACCAAGAGCTTGAGCCATAATCTCAATAGCCTTATACATTTCGATCTTACCATCTCTTAAAAAAATATTATCCTCTTTAATAACACTTCTTGTCTTAATTTTTCCTGGTCCAAATTCAACCACTTCATCTATCATAACAATTTTTGAAGCGTGAGGAAGGTGATCTGATATACTCAATTTACTCTCCTAAAAACTATAGCGGCATTATCTCCACCAAATGCAAAAGATAATGACATTGCAGATTTGACTACTGCTTTTTGTCCAAATTTTACTAGATTTATTGGACAAATGCTATCATCATAATTTCCATCATAAATATGAGGTGGCAAAATACTCTCATCATTTTGACAAAGCATAACACAAACGGCACTCTCTATCGCACCTGCAGCGCCCAATGTATGTCCTATAGATGGCTTTATAGAGCTTGAAAATACATTTGGCATTATGTCATGCACGACTTTAGCCTCGACTTGATCATTGGCTATAGTGCCGGTACCATGCAGATTTATATAATCCACACTTGATAATTTAGCTCTATCAAGTGCACTTTTAACGCAAATAGTCTGCATTTTAGCACTAAAATCCGGCTGTGTAGTATGAAATGCATCACAGTTTGAATACTCAGAAGCTACTATGACATTTGAAATTTCATCTCTACTTACCAAAAAAAGAGCTGCACCCTCTCCTATATTTATACCGTCACGATTTTTTGAAAACGGATTGGTCTCCTTGTCGCTTAAAATTCCAAGCGAATCAAAGCCATTTATCGTAAGAGTATTTAAGCTATCCACACCACCGCAAATCACCGCATCGCAAATATTAGCCTCTATAAGCCTTTTTGCTTGCATTATAGCCTTAACTCCGGATGTGCAAGCAGTAGATATTGAAAATATAACAGAATTTAAGCCATAGTAATAAGCTATAAACTCGGATGGATTCACAAGTGTATTACGACTAATATTAAATTTCTTAGCATCAAAGAATCCTGTCTTCGCATACTCTTTAAAAGTCTCGTAATTTTCTTCGACTCCACTAGTCGTAGCACCTACAACTACACCAATTCTATTTTTACCATATTTTTTAATAGCTCTTAATATAATATCGTTTATGTCGTCAAGAGCAGTTAATATCAACGAATTTGTACGTGTTTTAAAATGTTCTGGCGTATCTTTATTAAAATTTGCAAGAGAAGTAGTAACCATACCTAAAATAAATTTTTTGTCCTCTCTATAACTACTGCTCACATTTAAAAATCTCTTACCGCTTTGTAAATTTGCTATATTTTCATCGCTATCTTTACCTGCCGCACTAATTATAGAGGGTCTACTTATATATATCAACTACTCTCACCTTAAAAATTTCATTATCTATTAAAATTATAGACTCGGTATTATTAAATTTTATCATATCGAGCACTTTAACAAAAAGCTCGTTATAGGCTTTTTTTGGTGGTAAAAAACCTATACTTTCAAATTTACCATCATATTTTAAGACACGCCTTGCAAGAGGTGTTCCCAATGAATCCAACATGGTAAAATTATAATCCTCATCAATATGAGATACATAAAGCTTATTTAATCCACTTTCAGCAACTATCTCAAACATTACACTATCAAATTTTGGCAAATTAGGACTTCTAAATTTATCAACACATCCAATAAAAAATATACACAGAGTAAAAAATATAATATTTTTTATTTTAGAATATATGTATATTTTCATCTATAATAAGTCCTCTATAAATAATTTTTAACTATATAAATTTTAAGATTATATCTTTTTTACCTTTAAAAACAATAGAGATAATATACTTATTACTAATTAAAAAACTCTTACATATATAGCTTTTATAATTTAAAGAATTAATCAATCTTAGCTCTGAAAAACCTAAATTTTCAGCCTTTAGTATGGCTTCTTTTACTGTATAAATTTGATAAAAAGTATTAGTATTTTCTGATTTTTTATATATATTTAGCTCATCTTCTGTAAAACAAAACTCACAAATAGAGCTAAAATTTCTTTGTTTTATCTCTTCTATATCGAGTCCGAATTTTCCTTTTCCAAAAAGCACTCCTACACATCCATCCTTATGACTTATACAAAATTTTGAACGCTTCTTAAATCTACTAATTATCATACGCGAAATAATAAATTGATTTGATATTTTTATATTAAAATATCTTTTGGCCTTTCTTATACTCTTTCTATCCGTAAGCTTTAAAACAGGCTTAGTATAATTTTGCAACGATATACATAAAGTTAATGCATTTTTCATTAAAGTTATTAGATCTACCTCGTTTTTTAAGCCATAATCATACAGAAAATGATTTCAAATATTTATTGTTTTATATTTTATCCAAATTTTCCCTTATAACCTGATTTATCTTC
>NZ_LIWS01000012.1:0-38944 GCF_012978835.1 Campylobacter sp. RM16190
TGCCGTTTAGTGAAGCGGGAATTTGAGCGATAGGCTTATAGATGTGTGCAAACCACTTGTTTTGCCTGATCTTATCGGTAGTTGCTACGATCTTGTCTGCGCCGCCTACCGTTAGGATCATCTGGTTATTTGCGTGCCAAAGAGCGGCGATTTTTGTAGTTACGGCAGGAATTTTTACCTCATTTCCAGCCATATCTTTTACGCTTCTAAATTCGCTTGCATTTAGGCTTAAAAGCCCTAAAATAAGTAGAAAAACTAAGCTTATTTTTTTCATAATATCTCCTTTATATAATTAAAAGAAATATTACAAAAATGCATATTAAAATTAGCTGTAAATTTAAAACCCGTGCAGCCTCTTTAACTCTTCATCAATCGGCTTTTTAACTCCGTCTTTTGTCACGCTTACATAGGTTGCAATCGCGCTTGTTACGTGTATGCACTCGCGAAAGCCGTCTTTATTTAGTCTTTGAGCCGTTACTTCTATCTGCGTTTTTATAGATGTTTTGCCCACTGCAAGAATTTTAGCGTAGCAGCTAACCACATCACCGATAAAAACAGGCTCTTTAAAAATAACCTCTTGCATAGATATCGTCACAACTCTCTCAGGCGCTACCTCACGAGCAGCCGTAGCTCCCGCAAGGTCGATCTGGCTCATTATCCAACCGCCAAATATATTGCCCGCAGAGTTTGTATCCTTCGGAAGCGCAACCAGCTTGATACGCGGCTCACCCATTGAATCTATCATCCACTCTCCTTTTTGTTAGTTTTGTTTTTTGGCTATCTCTTGCCACTTTTGCCATTCGCCGCTATTATCAACCTCATTGCCGATTTTTTGGTACTTGTCGTAGTAAAATTTCACAAATTCTTTCACGGTCTCATCTTTTGGCAGATAGCCTTGTCCGTCACGCTCGCAAAATTTAGCTAAAAACTCGCCCGCTTCAGCTTTTTTAACGTAATGAGTAGCCAAATCCTCGTAGTTTTTCATGCAAATTTCTTTAAATTTCTCGTAGCTTTGCAAGCCAAAATTCACGCTTAATTTCTCATCCTTAAAGCTAAGCGCACCCGCTTTAAAAAGCAAGCTAAGGTGAATTAGTCCTTCGCAATAATACGCCCTAACCTCTTCAACCTCTCTCCAAGCGATAAGTCCTACCGAACGCGCTATAAGCTCGTGAAATACTGGCATCTTATACCCTTCATCCTCATGCAAAAAGAAGTTCACAAGCCCACCAGTAGTAGCCTTATACTCCTCTATAAATTTAAATAGCCCGTCTTCATTCATAATTTTTTCGCTATCTTCGTTTATAAATAAAATATGTCCGAATTCGTGGCCTATAGTTGAAATTTCATAGACCTTTTTCCAGACTTCAGGCTTTGTAAATAGAATTTCTCTACCAAAATTTAAAAACTCTTTATCAAAAATTTCGCTTGAAAGCTTCATAAAAGGCCTTGCTTTTGCGCTTTCATAGACGTGATTTACAAAGGCAAAAATTTTCTTACCGCACTTTTTGCTTACAAACTCATCATTTGGCACGACTTGGGCTGAAAACAGCCCGTTAAGCTCGGCTCCGTAATAAATCATAGGATTTGAGATGTAAAGCTGAGTTTTATTTATATTTGAAAGCACAAGCTCGTGCATTTTAAGGCTGTTTGCTACTACTTGCTTATAAATTTTTTCAAAGCTCTCTTTGATCTCGCGTCTAAATTTCTCCTCGTCAAACTCGCTTACCTCAGCAAGCCTGATGTCCCACTCAAGCGCGACCGCGTGCGTGTAGGCATCCTCGTAGTATTCAAGCGGATGTCCTACTTGAAGCTGCGAGCGCACATCCATCCAAGCTATCTCAGCCTCTTGCCAAGCAGATATCACTTTAGAGTTATCCCTCTCGCAAAAAGCGTCTTTTAGCTTGATAAAATAGTTCACATAGGATTTGTGATCTTCGTGCGAAGCTATTTTTTTAAGGCTTTCTATCATCTTTTCAAGCCTATTTGCCACCTTGCCGACCTCATCTTTAAAAGCCAAAACATAAGGCGCAAATTCATATTTTTCGCCTGATTTTACAACCGCTCCGTAGCTTCTATCGGCCTTCTCTCCGCTTGGCTCGGTCTGAAAAAGCTTGTTTTCATCAATAAATTTCAAAGCCTCGTTAAAATCTTTAAATTTAGCCTCAAATTCTTTATTTGTAGTCTGTAAAATTTGCTTATTCCAAGATATTTGCCAGTCGTTCATCGCAAGCCCTATGTCGTGAACTCCTTTTAGCAGTGTTATATAAAATTCGTCCAAAACGCCCTCTTGCGCGATTTGATCTATCAAATTTGCGTGGCGACTTTCATAAAGATTTTTAACGTATATAAACATCCGATCTTTTACCACTTTTATCTCTTCTTCGCTCTTTTTAAGCTTTTTTAGCTCGTTTTCAAGTGGCTCTTCTTTAAGATCTACAACACGTCTTAAAACGGCTATTTTTTCGCTCTTTGCACCCTCAAATCCAGCTATCTTAAGCCCCTCGCTTAATATCTCGTTATCTTCAAGATTTGTGTAAAGTGCGTTTAGTTCAGCCTTGAAAGCCTTTAAAATTTGTGAAACTCTCACAAAATCATTCATACTTATCCTTTGATTTTTTATTTTAATATTGTAACTTAAATTAATTATGTTTATCAAGTAAGATTTGAATACAAATTAAGATTTTAACCTATTGATAAGATCGCACGGGCTGCATAAGCTCTATTGCTTCTTTTATTGACTGAGTAGCTTTTATGCAAACATTGTCTCTGTCACTTAAAGTATTTATTCTCTCAAGACCCTTATTAAAAGCATCTTTCATCTTTTTAACTTCGGCTTGCTCATGTTTGTTATTTTCAGCTCTGGTGTCTAGTATGTTAAACATCTCGTAGGCTGTTTTCTTATACTCTTCGCAAGGATCATTAGGCTCCGATACGGTCGCAACGCCAAATGCAAAGACTGAAGTTATCATTAGAAATAGAATTTTTTTCATATTTTTCCTTTTAAATTTTGACAATATGATAACATAAAACAGTTTAGAGAGTTTAGCCCAAGAAACCTTGGGCTAAATTTTATAGAGATTGAATAATAATAGGTTTTGAAAATGCTTTTATAGGCTTAATCTCGCCTTTAAATTTCTCAACCTGTGCTAGAGTTGTGTGGGCTGTGTTGCTTTGAGCTAGCTTACTTGTGCCTTTATCACGAGTTAATACGTTTACGCAGCCATGTTGGCAAAGGCTCTTTTCTCCCCATTTTTCAGGATCATACCACGCACCTTCACATATTGCAGCAACCTTTTCTTGAATAAGATCGGTTATAAGCACACCTGCTAAAATTTCACCGCGATCATTAAATACTCTTACAATGTCACCATTGGCAAGACCTCTTTCTTTAGCATCTTTTGGATTCATCAAAATAGGCTCTCTACCGCTAACCTCGGCAAAATTTCTAATAATAGAGTTATTTAGCTGAGAGTGTAAGCGATATCTTGAGTGAGGACTTACTATATGTATCGGATATTTTTTAGTCTTTTCGCTACCGAGCCACTCGAATGGCTCTAGCCAAGTAGCATGTCCAGGGCAGTCATCATAGCCATATTTAGCTACGGCAGGAGAGTAAATTTCAATCTTACCGGATGGTGTTCCAAGGCGATTTTTTACAGGATTTTCTCTAAACGCCGCTAGTCTAGTGTATAGCTCGGTCTCTTTCTTATCTTGCTCAAATCTTACAAAGCCTTTCTCCCAGAACTCTTCAAATTTAGGCATTTGCACATTGAGATTTTTTGCTTGAGTTACCGCATCGTTGTAGAATTCCTTAACCCAATCAAGCTCTGATTTTCCTTCTGTGAATACTTCGCCAACGCCCCATCTTTTACAAATTTGCTCACAAATCCAAAAGTCGCTCTTGCTCTCTCCCATAGGATTAATGATAGGTCTATATGCTACGATATATTCGCCGTTTGGAGCGGTTTGGTTAATGTCGTTTCTCTCAACTTCGATAGCCACAGGGAAAACTATGTCAGACAATCTTGCCGTACTTGTCCAATAAGGCTCTGCAGTGATAACTGTTTCAAATTTTTTCCATTGTTTAACGATATTATTTACATCTTGGTGACGTGTAAACATCGAACCTGATGCATTATAAGCTACTCTCATATGTGGAAGTTTTATCTTTTTACCGTTATGATCTATCTCTTTGCCTGGATTTTCAAGTGCTTCGATAGAGCGTGATGAAGGAATAGTTACGTTTTTAAATTTTTTCCAAGGAGAGTCTGGCGTCTCATATTTTTCACTTATTCTTGTGCTAAGACCCTTTAAAACCGGAGCTATCTTATCTCCGGCACCGCCTGAGTTATATCCTAAACTAAACTCGAACCCAAGACCCTCCTTACCGATATGTCCTAGCATAGCACTTAGAGTAACTAAAGCCCAGAAAATTTGCTCTCCGTGGTCTGCTCTTTGAAGTGCGCGACCTATCAAAATGGTAGTAGGCTCTTTTGCTAGTTTTTCTGCAAATTTAGCGATGTATTCAGGTTGAACACCACAAATTTTACTAGCCCACTTAACATCTTTAACAATCTTATCCTCCACACCAAGCAAATAGTCTTTAAATTTATTAAATCCAACCGTATATTTTTTAATAAACTCAGCATCATAAAGATGATTTTCATATAAGTGGTGGCACATTCCAAGCACCATTGCGGTATCGGTATTTGGCACAACTATTATAGGTTCAGAGCCTAAATAGCGAGCAGTATCGTTAACCATTACGTTTACACTATAAGTTTTTATGCCTGATTTTTTAAGATCTATGATACCAGGATAGTTAGAGTGAAGTGGAGGAATAGAACCTATTTGATTTGTAACTATCGGATCAGTACCCCAAAATACTACGTTTTTAGCATTTTTAACAACGGCTTTCCACTTGGTTGGTGTATCATAAACCGAACCGCTTCCTAATACATAAGGCATTATAGTAAGACCAGCTCCTGTCGAATAATCATCAGTCTCCTCAACATATCCGCCAAGAATTTTTAACATTCTGTGAGCTACGGTTCTACCCCAGCCTACTTTACCGCTACCACCCCACCAGTAGCACTCGCCGTAAATACTTTCAGGGCCGTATTTATCAAAATTTTCTTTTAAAGCTTTAGCGGCAAGATCAAGCGCTACATCCCAGCTAACTCTTACAAATTCCTCATTGCCTCTTAATTCGCTTTTTGCAGGACCTTTGGCCTTTAGATAGCTTTTTCTTACCATCGGATAAAGAACTCTGTTTTCGTTTTGAATCACATCCGGCAGCGAATAATTCATAGTATTTGGAAATTTATCACCTTCAAAATCACTTACAGAAACGATCTGCTCTGAATTTATATTGGCCCAAAAAGTTCCAAATCTATTTGCTCCAAAAACTTTCTTATTGTCAAAAATAGTTTTTGTAACACCATCAATCCTACTAGCGCTCAAAGAGCTAGCTCCAAGAATAGCTGAGGTCTTTATAAAATCTCGTCTTTTCATATTCTCCCCTTTTCTAAATATTGGTCTTTTTAATTTTAATAACTTTCTTTAGCGTTATGCTGCAAATATTTTGTGATTAAATTTAAACTATTTTCATCTATTGCAGTATAACCAGCATCAATCATGCCTTGCAAACTTGCAGGCCACTGATTAGCTGTAAAATCATTAGGCTGATGCAGTCTGTGACAGGCAGAACAGCTCTCTTCGTATATTTTTTTTGCTTGGTCGTACAAGGCCTCCTCATCGGCTGTTATAAGCTTTGAATCAACCTCATAAACTCCACTTGCCTCATGCCAAATTTCACCATAATCATCTTCTAATTTCTTATTAAAAACAAAATTACCGTCAACATCTTCATTAAAAACAACAAAAACTTCAGCATTTGGAATGCTTCTTTGGATTCTCTCTTTATAATTATCCGCAACTACTCCTTGTATTTTTATCTTAGTTAGAGATTGCCCTTTTTCTACAATTTCAACAGGAGTTAAAACCTCTATTTTTCCTATGTCTTTGCCGTTTAAAAAAATTGCGGTTGTTTGAGATATAAAATCTCCCGCAAACATCGAACTAAAAGCTGTAGCGGTAATCATCAAAGATATAAGTTTATTTTTCATAAAATTTCCTTAAAAAATAAAGTTAATGAAATTTTATTAAAATTGAACTTAAAATTACATTGATATATTTAGTAGTTTTATAATTTATTGAATATATATGAAAAAGATAAATTACTAAATTATTTTTTAAGTATATAAAGAAGTTCGTTTACATGCAAATTTCTACTGTTTAGATTTCTGCTTCCACGAAATGTATTATATTTTTTTTCTTTTAGCTCCACTTTACCAAATTTTTTAAGGTTTTTGTCAAAGCTCTCTTTTGAGATAAACCCTTCCGAGTTAAAAGAAATTAGCACAAATTTAGCCTTCAGCTTGCCAATGAGATCAAAAAACGCTTCGGCAGTGTTTGCTCTTTGATTATAAACGGAGCGATTCCAATCTTTAGCTATGCCTGAAACTTTTGAAATTTCACTTGGACGCTCGTATTTGGCAATCAAATTCAGCATGAAGTAGTTTGAGCCGTAAGGGTGCTGGTTATAAGGAGGATCAAGATATGCCAAATCGATCTTGCCAATCTCGCCTGCTAGTAAATTTGCGTCCTTTTGCATAACTTCAAATTCGACGTTGAAGTTTGAAAAAACAGGCATTTTAAGCTCGATAGGAGCTAGAATTCTTTTTAACGCGTTTCTTCCTTCGCCGCCAAACTGCCCTATTTTGTCTTTATTTTTATAAAAGCCCTTAAAAACGCCGCTTGTATTTGCATGCACGCTAGCAGAGTGCAGAAGCGGGGCTAGGAAAAACGGTCTTATCTCTTCATCCAAAAGCTCAATGCCAGCTCTTGCGGTATCGATATAACGCGCATTATAAGGTGTATAAAAAACCCTATCGTTTAGAGTGATGTTTGCCTCATCTTTTGGCGAGTAAAGCTCAGTTATAAAACCACTTTTAAGCTCGTTTTTTATCTCTTTTTTTAGTTTTGCTAGGCTAGTTTTAAGCTCAGCCTTAAGCTCGGGTGTCAAATTTGCAAGGTAGCATTCGTTGGTAATTTTGGAGTACAGCTCAAGATCGTTTGCAACGATAAAATTTGCATGTCGCTTTAAAAATCTAGCCACAATTCCAGAGCCCGAAAAGACATCCGCACAACTTAACTTATCTTGCCCCAACTCGCTTTTAGCGTGCAATACCCCCTGCTCTATAAAGCCAAGCAAGGAGCGCTTATTGCCAAGATAGGTTAAAATTTGCTCGGCTAGAAAAGCCTTATTTTCGCTTGGAATTTCAGGCTTTACATCGCTAATCATCTGCGTCAAATTTAACTCACAATCCCATAGCTTTTAGATCAAGTCTTATCTCGTCGTTGTTAATGATGCCAAGTCCGCTTTTTAAAATTTTATTTGCTATTGCATGCGCCTCTTCAAGCGAATGCATCTTGTAAGTGCCGCACTGATACTCGTTAAGCTCCGGAATTTCGCTTTGTTTTTTTACATTTAAGACATCGCTCATTGATTTAAGCCAAGCTTGCTTTACGGCTTCTTCGCTAGGAGTTCCTATCAAACTCATATAAAACCCCGTTCTGCAACCCATCGGCGATATATCGATGATCTCAACTCCGTTGCCGTTAAGGTGATCTCTCATAAAGCCCGCAAACAAATGCTCAAGAGTGTGAATTCCTTTTTCGGGCAAAATTTCCTCATTAGGCTTGCAAAATCTAAGATCAAAAACGCTTATATCATCGCCTTTTGGGGTTTTCATCGTTTTAGCAAGACGAACTCCAGGCGCGTTCATCTTTAAGTGATCTACGCAAAAACTATCAAGCAATGGCATCATATCTCCTTTTTTCGTGAGATTGTAGCGAAAATTTGATAAAACCTCAAAGACAAAACTGCTGATATCAGAGAATTATTTAACCTTGAAAAATTTTGAAGGAATTAAATTTAATATAAAAATATATATAAAACTTAATCCAGCCGAGAATGCATAGCTAATATTTTGGTAAAACTCGTTTGGCGCAGGAACTAATTTTAATAAATATATATTAGTTACTAGATAAATACCTATGAGAAATAATGAAAACAACGCAAGAGAGAAAAATGAAAATTTTTTAAAAAATGTAAAAAATTTAATAAAGATATAAGATGCCAAAAGATAAAAAACAGTTTGAAGAGACTCGGTTTCTTTGTTTTGACCTGATGAATTAAAATCTATTTTAGCATCCATAAAAGCGACTATAACTATAGCCCAGCAAGACAAAAATCCCATTAATATGGCCCATCTTATAGGGTTTTGCTCTGAAAAATCTTTCAAATTTAGTAACATAAGCAAAAAACAACTATTTTTTATCACTATGCCATATAGCAATCGAACCCGGATTAAACGGATCTTGCGAAAATCCGATCTCCAATACCGCACCATCCACCTCTATTATTTTGTTTTTAGAAGCTTGTTTTAACATATCGGTAAAATTAACATTCCAACCTTGCTGCACTATGAATTCCATATGTTTTTGACTTAAAGGGCCTGTTAGATGCATCTGAAAACCAAATGGTTCAAGATGTACGCATCTAACTTGTTTGGCAGAATTTGCCACAACCTCAAACCAATTATCTGAAATTTGTGACACCTGCTCAATAGAGTGGCAGGTAAATATAAATGCTCGCTCTCCAAAATCAATATCTAGTCTTGGTTCGAGATGGTTAAAATGAAAAAATTTAGCATTCATATTTGGAGTTGCTTTAGCCAATTTGTTAGCAAGATCTACACCGCTTTTTGTAAATTCTCCGCCAAAATATGGGGTATCGATAGGTCCACCTCTATAAAATATCTCAAACAAATTTCTTCCATATCCACATCCAAGTTCGATAATGGAATCGTAAGGCCCCGTCTCGTCAAAAATATCTATAAGCATATCAACAAAATTAAAATTTGCATAAAATGGTATTACAATCTCATTGCCCCTCATGGAGCTTAGTCGCATTATGGGAATATTAATCGATTCAGATATCGCATTTGTGGGATCTCCTTTAATCTTTTCCCATGATATTACTTCGCCATCTGTTATTGATATACGATATTTACGTTCTTTCTTTTCAAGCTCTTTAATGGCTTGGTAGCCATTCATTCCACGGCTTAAACACTCACTCATAAACTCTGCTCTTACTTTCCAGGCTTTTTCATAAAATTTTTGCCACTCTACATTCTGAAATGCCATCATTACTCCAACTGTAAAAATTTAAAAAATATTTTAACTACAAAAGGCTTAAAATTTAGTGGTTTTTATAGTAGATTGATACAAGATTTATTTTAAAAAGTTTTCCCCAAAAGACAGGGGAAATAAATCATGCGAAATTTGGTTTTATCTGCTCTATCCAAGCGAGAATTCTCGGCTCTGTTTGATCGCTTTCATTGTCCGCATCAAGGGCAAGTCCTACGAATTTGCCGTCACGCACAGAATCAGAACTATCAAAGCTATATCCGTCTGTTGATACGCTACCTACGACTTTTCCGCCTTGTTTTACGACGTGATCGTAAAGCTTGCCCATAGCATTACAAAACTCGTCGCTGTAGCTCTCGCTATCGCCCATTCCAAATACTGCAACAGTTTTGCCGCTAAGCTCAAGACCTTCGAAATCAAACGCATCCCAATCATCTTGTAAATCGCCGCTTCCCCATGTGGAAGTGCCAAGGATCAGCTTATCAAAGCTGTTTATCTTGTCTGCATCACAATCGCTTACATTCAAAAGCTCGTTTTCAAGCCCTAAATTTTCAGACAAAAATTTTGCCGCCTCTTCAGTATTTCCCATACTGCTTCCAAAAATTATTCCTATCATAAACTTTCCTTAAATTAAAATACGTTATGAACGATGGTGTAAGGAACGAGCTTAAGCCTAGCCTCACCGCCATAGTTTCCGCAACAAGTATTAACCTCTATGTGTTTTAAGAAGTTTGTGTTGCGCGGAAAAACAACAAACATCCTATCAAATCCGTTCTCGTCAAGAGCCTTAAAAGCCCTTGCGATTTCGTAATTTGCCAGATGAAACCTATCTTTTGAAATCTCTTTAAAGCTAGGCAAAACTCCAAAAATTTTTCTGCCGTTATGCTCCACAAAGATTATGCCGTCTTGAAAATAAACATTTTTATCAAGATGTTTTTTACGGATTTTATCATAAACAAACTGAGAAAACATTATATCCGCATCAAAACAAATTCCGTTTTGTGATTTAAGTAGCATGAGCAGCTTTGCGGCAGGGTGTTTAGGAGTGCCTGCGATAACGGGAATTTCATCTAAATTTCCATTTTTAAAAGCATGGATTATAGTATTTGAAGCCACACAAAAGCTAGTTGGCTTTTTAAAGCTTTGATGTTTAAATTTGCATAACTCATCAACTCTTTTTAAAAAGATATTTTGCAAGCTAAGTCCGAATTTATAATAATTCTTAGGGATTTTTAGCTCATCTTCTACGCATGAATTATACAAATTTATAAAAATTTTTGCTTTTTTTACCCTATCAAGCTTTGAAAAAATATTTGGAGTTATTTCTCCAATATCTAATAAAAAGCCGAATTTCATTTAGCAATCTTTTGATTTGCATTTAAATTCCTTGTCTAGCCCAAAGACCTTGCAGTATTCGCAAAATACGCAACTAACGCTTCTTTTTGCGCATACTATCGGGATATTTCGTTTTTTGGCTTGAGTTTTTATTGTCTTCATTGTGTTGTGATTTAAAAAGCTCGTTAGCATCACTACGCATTTAGTATCTTGAGGGATTGGTTTGCGATTTACTCTGTTTTCGTTTCTTGCGTCCCAATGCTCTATCTTCTCAGCTCCCAAATCTCTTAAAACCGCTTTTATCGGCGTTATCTCGTCGGCTCCGATTACTAAAACTGACATTATGAACTCCTAGCTTTTGTTTATCTTGATAGTGATTATTATAAACTATGTTTGCTAAATTATTTCTTAGTTCTGATATCTATTATCAGTTTAGTGTAAATTAGTGTAAATTTGTAACTTTTATTAAAGACAGTAAAAATTATATTTAATCACTTTATTTTTACTTTTTGATTCATTAAATTTGTATTGTTTGCTTGATGGTTATGCAAATTTAGTAGTTTTGTTTTATTAAATTGAATGGTATTTGCATTTGCAAAGTGAGAAATAATGCGAGAATATCTGCTGCTGCTTTTATAGCAGTCGGTGAAAACGCTCTCGCAAAGGTTGTTTTTTAGGAAGTATTCATTTGAGAGTTTATCCTTGCCGTCAAAATAATCCCGCCACCACAGAGCTACACCACAATCTAAGTCAAACTCGCGAACGAGTGTGGACAGAAGGGCTTTAATCTCAATAGACTATACTCATCGCATTTACGCCATAGAACTCCTCGGCGCTGTAACGCAGCATTTTTAGCGTGTCGTCATAAAGCTTGCCATTTACATAGTAAAGCCCGTTTTCTCAGTCGCTTTTGGCTGAAATTCGTATTTTAGCTCTAATGCTTACGCATCGATCGCCACAAGCGGAAGCAAGAATAGAAATTTTAGGTTTTTCATAGTTTTCCTATTTTATTTATTTTAGGAAATTTTAAAATTTGAAACTAAATTTAAGATGAAGTTCATACTGCTGGTTTTTGTTTCTTAATAATTAATTCGCAAGTTGCTTTTTGATAATATTTCACATAATATAAATTTTAGTACATACCTGATAGCGAGGTGTAAAAGTGGTTTTAGATATAAATAAAATTTTGGAAGCGCAAAAAGAAGAAATTGAGCAAAAAGAACTTGAAAGATTTCAGGAGCTTGGGATTCTTAGCAAAAATATATGCCTTTCTGATACACCAGAGCAGCCCGGAAAACACTATTGGATTGAGAAATGTAAACACGAGGGGCAAGTTTTCTTTATTTTTAATTATTTTGTCTTTGATTCAGAATTAAAAGATAAAAATAGCATAAATTTAGAAAAATATCTACAAAGCAACGAATCAAACTTGATCCTTAGAAATTGCCAACGAGTAAAAAATCAAGAAACTATAAAAAATTTAAATAAAATCAAGCAGGCAATCATAGTTGTTGATTCTGAGATTCCCAATATCAGTTCTTGCGAATTTGAAAATGAAGTATTTTTACGCAATATTAGCAATAACACGTTTAGCAGATGTAAATTTACAAAAGAAGTTTACGTGGATGGATATGCGTGTTTTCATTCGTGCACATTTAACGATGATTTCGTATCCAAACACGCCAGAGAAGACATAGATTTTATAAATTGTGTTTTTAATAAATCTTTTGAATTGGCTACAATAAATAAATTACGGGGTATAAATTTTGAAGGAACGCATTTCAATCAAAAATTTACTATGGATATTAGAGAATTTAATGATTTAAATTTTTCACACACCGTATTTGATTGTAAATTTAACTTAAAATCCAAACAGATTAATGGAGAAGTGGTAAATTTTGCTGAAGCCATATTTAAAAAAGAAGTAAGTTTTTATCGAAAAACAATTAACTGTAGAATATATTTTGAAGAAGCTTGTTTTGAAAGTAACTTAATCTTTACTGAAGCTAATTTTAATAATGAAATAATTTTAGATAAAGCAAACTTTAAAGAAGAAGCGAAATTTTGTGGAACTAAATTTAAAATAGCAATATTAACAGGAACAAATTTTGAAAATAAAGCCGATTTTTCAAATGCAGTTTTTAACGAAAAAGCGTATTTTACAGATGCCGTTTTTGAAATGAGTGTAGATTTTAGTTCCGCTACTTTTACCGAAGAGGCAAGGTTTTTAAATACAAATTTTAAAGATACGACGACTTTTGCAAATGTCAAATTTGAAAGCAAAGTAGACTTTAAAACAGATAAAAATCTTGCTTTTGCAAATGAGGTAAATTTCAGCAATACGACTTTTCAAGATAATGCTTATTTTAATAGTAGAATTTTTGAAAATTTTGTTGATTTTTATGAAGTTGATTTTAAAAAAGTCGCTTGCTTTTACGGCGTTGTTTTTAAAAAGCCGGTTAATTTCTCATCAAGTATTTTTGACAGCGCTTTAAATTTCGTAAATGCAAAAACAGATTTTACATACGAAGAGCTTAAAAAGGTTATCGAGGTCAAAAGCGCAAGCAATGAAAGTGTCAAAAATATAGATAAATATATAAGTATGGCAAATGATTTTAGGGATGGTTTTAGGCTTATGAAACACGCTTTAAACAACAAAGGCAATGCACTAGACGCGAGCTTGTTTCATCGCCTAGAACTGTATTGTAAAGAGTTGGAACTAGATTTTACTCTCGAAAACATAAAAGCTAAAAATAGCGAAAATAGTAAAGAAGTAAAATCTGCCGATGAAGTAGAAGTAGAGCCTAAAAATAAAAATCGTATTGAGATTTTTTTAGATTTGATAACATTGAAATTATATAGAAACACTAGCGACCATCATACAAATTTACTACAAATTATAAATTTTATGGTTTTAACTATTGCGGTATATGGATTTTCTATTTATATGTATAAAAATTGTATTTTAACTCAGCTTGTTAATTATCCATATGAATGTGCGTGCTTGGCATTAGTATTAGTGCTTTTCTTGGCTCTTTGTATGATATGTCGCAAAACTACCAAATACAATATAACGTGTAAAAATGTGCTTATAGGGTTTATCCTACTTGCATTGATGTCTATGCTTATAGTCTTTTTGGTCAATGTTAAATATATTGCCTATGTTGCGCTTTTTGTTGCATCATATTTATTGCTGTATTTTTTTGCTATTTTAAAATCTAAACATGACTTGGTATATCTGTTTTATTATGGTTGCTTTATCGCTATATTTTTTATAAAACCATTTTTAATAGCGCCATTTATAGGCATGTTTACATCAGAGCAAATAGTCGAAAGCAAATTTAAAGAATACACCATAAGATATAACGAAAACGGCTTAGATGATATGCTCTTGGATGCAAATCTCACTAATACAAAAAAAGAAAACAAATTAGATTTTATAGTTAAAAACAGAAAAACGATTTTAGAAGAGTTGGATTGCGATAAAACTCTATTGATTGGCTCCAAAAATAAATGCGCCAAATATACTAATGAGCTTATAGACCTCAACGCAAGTGACAAAAACACACAAGAGACTCTTAAAAAACCGTATGTCGAAGCTCTAAACGCTCTAAAATACGACGAGATAATGCAATCAACGCAAAAAAGTGCAAACTTCCTTTACGGCTTCATCATGCTACTCGTTATTTATTCGCTTACAAAAACTGCGCGAAAAAATTCAGTCGTGCCTAGCTAGCGATTTATGTTATTCTACTAAGCGATGAGCCAAACATTTTTTAAATTTGTACTGAGCCCCACTGGAAGTGATTTTATGGATCTGCGTAGTAAAATCCAAATTTACGAGAAACGACAGATGGGAAAGAGTTAAGAATTAAAATGTTATATTTTTTTGTTGAGAATCGGTTTAAAAGGATAGGTTTGAATTTCACTCATTGCGCACTTTTGAAATGTTTTTAAAACTAATGCCGCTAAATTTATCCACTACTTTCACTCTTTAGACTATATGAATTTAGTATAAATTTTAACCAAAGCGGTTCAAATTTTGCCGCGCAAAGTCACCTACGAAATTTATTAGAATTTCGAGAGAAAAAGCAAATTTGACCGTTAATTGGCAACTAAAATTAAAGGTGCAAACTAAAATCTCATACGCCAAATTTCATTAAATTTAAAACCAAATCCTCTCACCCATCAAATTTGAGCGAGAGAAATTTAAGTCTTGCTCGGCGTTTTGGCTAGGTTAGGTTTCCGCGCTAGCCTCAACCTCATCGCTAAAATCAGCCACAGATAAGCGTTTTAGCTGGCGATAGCGACGCTTAGCGTCATCTTCGTTTTTCTTTAAAAGCGCATCTGCATGCTCTGGATTTGTCTTTTTAAGAGCGCTATATCTAACTTCATTTAATAAAAATTCCTCATAAAGGCTCCAGTCAGGCTCTTTAGATGTCATCTTAAGCGGATTTTTACCCTCTTTCATTAGTCTTGGATCATAGACATAAGTTGGCCAATAGCCGCATTTTGTCGCAAGTTCGGCCTGATTACCCGAATAGCTAAGTCCGCCTTTGATACCGTGAGCGATACAAGGCGAGTAGGCTATCACAAGGCTTGGTCCGTCATATGCTTCAGCCGCCAAAATAGCTTTTATCGTATTTGCTTGGCTTGCGTTTGAGTTTATCTGCGCTACGAAAATATTTCCGTAAGTCATCGCGATATAGCCTAGATCTTTTTTCTGAGCAGGCTTTCCTGAAGCGGTAAATTGCGCTATAGAGCCTGCACGGCTTGATTTTGAACTTTGACCGCCTGTGTTTGAATAAACCTCGGTATCAAGCACAAGCACATTTACGTTTTCTCCGCTTGCAAGCACGTGATCAAGTCCGCCAAATCCAATATCATACGCCCAGCCGTCGCCGCCGATGATCCATTGAGACTTTCTAATGAGATATTTTTTCAGGCTTAAAATTTCTTTCACGCCCTCAACTTGCGAATTTTGCTCTAAAATCGGCACCAAAATTTTAGCTATCTCTTTGGTTTTAGCGCTATCGTTTTTGAATTCAATCCAGTCGGTATAAAGTGCGCTAAGTGCGTTTGGCACGATATCTTTTGTTCGAAGCATTATATCTTCTATGCGGTGGCGGATAGTTTGAGTAGCCACTTCCATACCCATACCAAATTCGGCATTATCCTCAAACAGCGAATTCGCCCAAGCTACGCCGTGTCCGTCTTTATTTGTGGTATATGGCGTAGAAGGCGCGCTTCCTCCATAAATCGAGCTACAACCTGTCGCGTTTGCCACTATCATATGGTCGCCAAATAGCCTTGTAACAAGCCCAAGATAAGGCGTCTCTCCACATCCCGGACAAGCAGCGTGGAACTCAAAAAGAGGCTGAGCAAAGCTTGAGCCTTTAACGCTTTCTTTACTCATTAGATCATCTTTGTAAGTTACGTTTTTAAATAGATAGTCCGCATTTACCTGCTCGTTTTTCTCTTGTTCCTCTTCAAAAGGCACCATTACAAGCGATTTTTCCTTGCTTGGGCAGTTTTGCGCACACAGCTCACAACCCGTGCAGTCTAGGATACTAACTTGAATTTTATATTTTAGCCCTTTTAACTCCTTGCCTTTTGCGTCTAACACGTGATCTTTTACGGTTTGAGGGGCTGCTTCAAGCTCGTTATCATCGATCAAAAACGGTCTTATAACCGCATGAGGGCAGACAAAGGCACACTGGTTACACTGGATACAATTTTCCTCTATCCATTTTGGCACCATCACACCCACTCCGCGCTTTTCACAAGCCGTTGTTCCTGACTCGAAGTGTCCGTCTTCATAGCCCAAAAACGCAGATACCGGCAAGCTATCACCCTTAGCCGCATTTATCGGTTTTACTACCTTTTCGACAAAATCGGTTCCGACATATTGTTCTTTCGTATCGCTCTCATCGTTTAAATTTGCCCAAGCAGGATCTACAGGCACTTTTACAAGCTCACCGGCACCCATATCGATAGCCTTATAGTTCATCTCGACTATCGCTTCGCCTTTTTTGGAGTATGCTTTGTGAGCGTATTCTTTCATGTATTTTTGCGCATCTTCAAAAGGTATGATGTCTGCAAGTTTAAAAAAGGCTGACTGCATAATAGTATTTGTGCGATTCTTAAGCCCGATATCATGAGCCAGCTTAGTAGCGTTTATGATGTAGAAATTTACGTTTTTGCGAGCCAAAATTCTCTTAACTCTGTTTGGAATTTTAGCCAAAGTCTCCTCTGAATCCCAGATTGAGTTTAATAAAAACGTTCCGTTTTGTCTTATGCCGTCTATAACCTCGTAAAGTTCAAGATATGCCGCAACGGAGCAAGCTACAAAATGCGGGTTTGAGACAAGATAGGTCGAGCGGATAGGGTTTTTGCCAAATCTTAAATGCGAGCGCGTGTAACCGCCTGATTTTTTACTATCGTATGCGAAATAAGCCTGAGCGTAAAGGTCGGTCTTATCGCCGATGATCTTAATGGAGTTTTTATTAGCTCCAACCGTTCCGTCCGCGCCAAGTCCGTAAAACAAACACTCTTTTACACTATCGTCACTCAGTGAAATTTTCTCTTTTACCTCAAGCGATGTAAATGTAACATCATCTACGATTCCTACGGTAAAGCCGTTTTTAGGCTCATTTAGTTTTAAATTTTCAAATACAGCTATCATCTGAGCAGGATCGACGTCTTTTGAGCTAAGTCCGTATCTACCGCCGACTACGACAGGCTTTAATTCGCTTTCGTAAAATGCAGCTTTTATGTCAAGATATAGCGGTTCGCCCAAGCTTCCGGGCTCTTTTGTGCGGTCTAAAACGGCGATTTTCTTAACACTCTTTGGCATAACGTCAAATAAGTATTTTAAGCTAAAAGGACGATACAAATGAACTTTGATAATGCCTACTTTTTCGCCCTTTGCTCTTAAGTGATCAACAACCTCTTCAAGGGTTTGAGTTACCGAGCCCATAGCTATTATAATTCGCTCCGCTTGCGGATCTCCATAGTAGTTAAACGGCTTATACTCGCGTCCTGTTATCTTTGAAATTTCAGCCAAATAATCAGCAACTATATCAGGAACCGCGTCATAAAAGCGGTTAGTCAGCTCCCTGGTTTGAAAGTAAATATCATCGTTTTGAGCCGTACCTCTAGTCTTTGGACTCTCGGGGTTTAGCGCCTCGTCTCTAAATTTTTGAACCGCCTCTTTATCCAAAAGTCTATCAAAATGAGCATAATCCATAACTTCAATCTTTTGAATTTCGTGGCTTGTTCTAAATCCGTCAAAGAAGTGCAAAAACGGCACGCGACCCTTAATAGCCGCCAAATGCGCAACACCTGCGATATCCATAACCTCTTGAACAGAACCGCTTGCCAGCATCGCAAATCCCGTTTGGCGACAGGCATAGATATCTTGATGATCGCCAAATATAGACAAAGCTTGAGCGGCGATAGAGCGAGCGCTCACATGAATAACTCCGGGAAGAAGCTGCCCTGCGATCTTATACATATTAGGAATTTTTAAAAGCAGACCTTGAGAAGCCGTGTAAGTAGTGGTAAGCGCGCCTACTTGAAGTGAGCCGTGAACCGTTCCTGCCGCGCCTCCTTCGCTTTGCATTTCAACAACTTTAACGGGCATTCCAAATAAATTTTTCTTTCCTGCCGCAGCCCAAGCGTCAGTGTAATCAGCCATCGGAGAACTCGGAGTAATAGGATAAATGCCCGCAACCTCCGTAAAGGCGTATGAAGCATACGCAGCCGCCTCGTTGCCGTCCATAGTTTTCATAATTTTACTCATTTATTTGCCTCATCTTTATCATAAAATCTTTTATTATAAAACGAAATTCCAAAATATATGATTAATCAAAAGAATTATTGAGTATTTTAAGATGAATTAAAAGTATAAATTTATTACTAATGAATACTAAAATAGATTTACAGCTTAAATCTTCAATAAATTTATTCTATAGTTTTGCTATAAACTCAACTGCCCGAAGCGGATTTTCAAAGATATGGCTTGAGCATTTTTTCAAATTTTGCAAATCCTGATAACCGCACAAAAGAGCCAAACCCTCTATACCAGCTGATTTTGCTGCCATCATATCCATACATGTATCGCCTATCATAAACGCAAACTTTTTATTTTGCTCATTATCTTTACCTAGATTTTTAAGAGCTAAATTAATAGGCTCAGGGTTTGGTTTGGGGTGCACTACATCATCTCTGCCAACTACTGTTTTAATAAACTCTTTAATACCCAAATACTCAAGTAAATTTACAGAAAATTTAGAAGTTTTTGTAGTAACAACTCCTACGTCAGCAATTTTGCTAGCAAGCTCTACAGCCTCTTTAGCAAAATCTAAGAGGGTTGTTTGGTCTAGATAAATTTGTTTATAGCAAGCCTTATAAGCATCGATATAATTTTGAATCAAATCTTTATCCACTCCAAGACCGCCAAACATAACATCAAGAGGATGTCCAACAAGAGATTTTACTGCATCCTGGTCTGGTTTTTGATTATTATGAACTTTAAATGCAGTATCAAACCCTGTTAAAATAGCGGAAGTAGAGTCTATAAGTGTGCCATCCAAATCAAAAAGTATCGTTTTTTTCATTTGTTTTCTTTAATTAAAAAGTAGATAAAAAATTAGGCTCTACCGCTATATAGCGATAAAGCCTAAATAATGTAGTTTTTTACAGCCTAAATTATTTATTAAATTTAGCTTCAACGCGTCTATTTTCAGCGCGTCCCTCTTTTGTTTTATTATCAGCCACAGGTTTAGTCTCACCGTAAGCTACGGTTGTGATCTTATTTGAGCTTACACCAAGATTCTCAAGAGCTTTAGCAACAGCATTTGCTCTCTTTTCTGATAATTTTAAGTTGTAAGCCTCAGCACCAGTACTATCAGTATGGCCTTCTAAAACTACACGGTAGTTTGGATTTTCACTCATAAACTCGGCAACTTTTTTAATCTCTTTAAGATATTTTGGTGTTATTTTATAGCTATCAAATGCAAAATTTACACCTAAATCTCTAAGTACAATAACTTTCTCACAACCGGTTTCATCAACTACAACACCCGCTGGAGTATTTGGGCATTTGTCAACATCATTTAAAACACCATCATTATCATCATCAAGATTTACAACTTTTGGCATTATTGGTTTTTCTGGAGCAGCTACAACTACTGGAGCGGATTTCTCGATAAATCCTACAGCAAAGCCAAGTGTATAGAATAGATTGTGATCTCCGTGCTCAAATTTTATAGCATCTACAGCCTCTACCCGAAGCGCAAAGTTATCTGTAACTTTATATTTTAATCCTAAACCATATTGTCCGAATCCGCCATCTTCATTATCTACAAATTTAGCGGATACATCTTCCCAGCCAGCACCAACTAGTCCGTAAAGTGACAAATTATTAGTTAATCCAAAATCCTTAATAACGTTTACAAAGTATCTTGCTGCATTACCTTTTACACCAAACTCTTTAATATTGTTTGAGTAGTTAAAACCAAGCTCAACTTGATCTAAAAACGAATTTTCAAGATTTCTTCCAACTCTTAAGCCTATGGCAGCATGATCATTTGTTCCAAGATTTCCTTCTGGAAGAACTCCTCCTATAGTTGGAGTTAACTCATAGTTAAATGCTGAATCAGCAGCAAACAAAGCCGTAGCAGCAACTAAAGCAATAGCAATCTTTTTCATAGAATATCCTTTCTTTCTGATTTTTTAATCAAATCAGCAACAATATTTTACATATACTTAATAAATTCTATTTAAACGCTTATAAATATTCACTAAATATAAAATTCTCAAAGCATTGGTAGCGTTGAGAATAAACCCATAGGAGACCCCAGTATAGCAACCAAGGTCTTTAAAACCATTAACGTTTTGAGAATTGCGGACTACGTCTTGCTTTTCTCTTACCGAATTTCTTACGCTCAACCACACGAGAGTCACGAGTTAATAAGCCTTTTGGTTTAAGAACTGCTCTAAAATCACCGTCCATTGCAGCTAAAGCACGTGAAATTCCGTGTCTTAAAGCCTCAGCCTGAGCTGAATATCCGCCTCCTAAAGTAGTAGCAGTAACATCCACAAGGCTCTCTTGCTTAGTAACTAGAAGAGGTTGAACAACCTTTAGCTTGATAGCCTCATGCCCACCAAGCCAGCTATTTAGATCCATTCCATTTACTACGATTTTGCCGCTTCCTGACTTTATCCAAACTTTAGCGACAGCAGTTTTTCTTTTTCCAGTTGCATAAACTTTTGCCATAATTATTTTCCTTCTTTTTTAGCGATTTGAGCTGTATGAGGATGTTCGCTACCCGCATAAACTTTTAGTTTTTTTATCATCTCTCTACCAAGTTTTGTCTTTGGAAGCATTCCGCGAACCGCAAGCTTAAATAGCTTCTCAGGTTTATTGGCTACCAAATCGCCAAATTTCTCACTTTTTGTACTTCCGAAATAGCCAGAATGTCTGTGATATAGCTTATCTTCAGCTTTGTTATTTCCTGTAAATTCTACTTTTGAAGCGTTGATGATGATAACATAATCTCCACAATCAACGTTTGGAGTAAAATTTGGTTTATTTTTGCCACGAAGTATTGTCGCAACTTCGGTTAGCAATCTACCAAAACGCTTGCCTTCCGCGTCAAGTACAATCCAATCTCGTTTAACCTCGTTTGGCTTTGTTATTTGTGTCATTTTTTTACCTTTGCCAATAATTTTAGAACGTGATTCTATTTAAAAATAGCTTATATAAACCTTAATTTAAGTAGTTTTTAAATTTCAATATATTGAATTTTATTTTTTAGAGCGTAAAATAATACAGCTTTTATCTTAAGATTTGGATAAAATTTAGTTATAGCATCCTTGTAGTTCGTTATTTGAGATATATTTTCATCGACATTATGATCGCTTGTCTTGTAATCTATTATACAAATTTCATTATCATCAATACACATAAGATCGATCTGCTTTAACGAGCCATTAAATTTCAAAGGCTGTTCTTTATATATCTTTTTATTGATAGTAAGCTCTATAAATTTCTCGTCTTTTATTAAACTTAATCCTCTTAAAAATAGCTCTTCAAGCTCATCATTAGAAAGAAATTTATGAAATTTATTAAACATAGCAGATCTTGCCACCCACAATGCTCTCTCATCAAATTTAGCCGTAATCTCAAAGAGATAGTGAAATGCCAAACCTAAATATATGGCATTTTGATTTTTTGCCATACTATCTTTTTTAGTATTAATATCCTGCCTTGCAACCTTGATAATATCTATATCTTTGCTATTTCTTGCCTGTTGAATTTTATCTTTTTTACTAGGTATAACCTGACCAAAAGTAAATTCTTTCAAATCAAGATACTCTACAATTTCCTGACTACTTTTTAGCTCATAAGCTGTAAAAAAGCTAGGATTTCTTCCATCTGGATTACTTTTTTTAATAACAATAAGACCACAAATAGCTCTCGTAAAAGCTACGTAAAGTTTATTTAAATTCTCTTCTTTTTCAAGCTCTTTGGCTCTATTTTTAAGGTTCTTAAAATCCTCATCAAAACTCTCTTTTTTTATATTTTGCTTTATCTTCCAGCCATCTTTCACATCATATTCGGCTAAAAAACTGGAACTATCGCTTTTAGAACCCCCTATCCTGTCGCATACGATGACATTTTCAAACTGAAGTCCTTTTGATTTATGCACAGTCATTATTTTTACGCCTACACTATTTTTAGAGCTTATTACGGCATCAAAGCTATCGAGATTAAAAATAAAATCTGCTAAATTTTTAAATTCTCTTGCAAGTTCAAAAAGCCTTAAAATATCGATATTTGAAATATCAATATTTAGTTTTTTAGCAAGATAATTTAGGCTTAAAAAAGCTGGTTTAGATGGGTTAATATCAAGTAAATAGATCTTGGTGTCAAGCAAAGCTTCTACGTTTAACTTATAAATTGGATCCTTAAAAAGACAAAATTTAGCATACTCTACTATCGCTTTTACATAAGGACTTTGAAGCAAAGAAGACGTGCTTTCCGATACAGAATTTATGCCTGCGCTTTCAAGAGCGCTAGAAATAGAGTTTATATCCTCATTTTTCCAGCAAAGCACAGTGATATCATTATCTTTGACTCCGTTTTCAAGTAAAAATTTAACTTGATTTAGTAATTCAATAACTATATCATCATTGCTTACTACTCGCAAAAACCCGTAATCATCGCTATCTGGCTTAAAATATTCACACCAAGAATCAACTCTTAAGTTTAAAATCCTATCATCTTTTTTAGTGCTTGCGAGCTGCTCTTTGAAATCTGAAATTTTGTCCTTAAAAATTGCATTTGTAAATTTTACTAAAGCGGCAAAACTTCTGTAATTTGTATAAAGACTTGAGCTTTTTATCTGTATAAAATCATCTTGCAATTTAGCAAAAAGCTCCTTTTTACCACCTCTAAATCTATATATACTTTGCTTGATATCTCCTACGTAAAAAAAACTTCCAAGTCCGTTCTGTCCGTATCCTGATAAAATTTCAGATATCAAAGGAAGCATTATCTCGTATTGAGTTACGTTAGTATCTTGAAATTCATCAATTAAAAGATGATTTATCCGTCCATCAAGCCTAAAATAAAGCACTTGTGCATCGAAATTTTTGCAAAGAAGTTCATAAGTTAATCTTGAAATATCACTAAAAGTTAAGCTGTTTAACCTTTTGTTAAGCGCTAATTTAACACTTTTATAAATCTGTAAAAATTTATTAAGTTCGCTTAGTTTGTAAGCTTCAAGCTCATCAAAATATAGCTTTAAATTCGCCTTTAATTCCCAAAAAAGCTCATCAAGCTCAGGCGAATAAATTTTAGAATATGTGCGGTAGTTTAAACTATCCCTTTCTACAAAAGCACTCTCAAGCAGCCTGATTGGTTTTTTTGGCTCAAAACTCTTTAAAGCCTGGTCGCTTGCATCTTTTTTTAATGCATATTCATATAAATTTCTAAGACTGTTTTCTACCGCGACTTCACTTGGGAATTTAGAGTTTTGCACACACTTTATCTCGCCAAAATTATCATAAAACATCTCAAGCGCATCAAAAAAGCTATTTTTACTATTTTGAGCCGATATGATAAGATTAGCAAGCGCTTTTAAAAGTGCCTTGTCTTTTGAAATTTCAAGTGCAAACTCAGCTCTTTGCAGATTTTCTAAGCCAGAAACTATTTTAAAATCAGAACTTAGCCCCATATTTAGACTAAATTGCCTTAAAATCATCGCAAAAAACGAATCAAAGGTAGTAATTTTAAGATTGCCTTCTAAAAATTTGGCCAGCCTTGCATCTCTTAGCCCTAAAATTTCTTCTTTACTTTGATTTAAAATCTTAGATATCTCTTCTAGCTCGCTTGGTTTTTCTTTAAGATTTAAAAATGTCTCTACAACGCGCTCTTTCATCTCATTTGCAGCCTTTCTGGTAAAGGTCAAGGCTACAATTTCATTAATGTTTGCGCCATTTAATATAAGCGCGATAAATCGCACGCTAAGAGCGAATGTCTTACCGCTGCCAGCACTTGCTTCTAGGGCTAAAAATGGCTTCATAGTTCGCCCTTACAAATGATTTTGTACTCGCAATATCTGCATGCTGCACCTACATTGCGACTAAAATTTATCTCGCTTTTGTTTATTTTTTTAAGATTTTCAAGCTCTATTCGTAAATCTTCTAAACTTGAAGCAGATTTAACTAACTCCATCTCGCTTTTTAAATCATAGTAAAAAGCCTCGCATTTAGCCCCCACAAGAGCCTCATAAAAAGGAAGTTGCAATGATTTTTTATCAAAACTTCCACTCTTGTAATCAATTAAATTTATCTCGCCATCTCTCTCTTCTATCCTATCGATAAAGCCTGTCAACATTATTCCTTCAAAGCTGCGACTAAGCTCTTTTTCACAGGCTTTAACCCTCCAGCCCTGAGCAAATCTATCTTGCTCTTTTTTGGCAAATTTTTCAAAATTTATCATCAAAATTTCAAAATCAAGAGGCGAGATTTCCTTACTACTTAAAATTTTTTCAAATTCAATCAGATCAAATTTCTCAAATTTATTATAATACTCGCAAAGCGCCGCATGAACAGCATTTCCAAGTGCTGTATTTTGGCTATCTTGAGGCATCAAAGCTGGCTTAATTCCTAAAATTTTAGAATAATAATATTTCCTAGGGCATGTTAAAAATGTGTTTAGCTTAGAAAATGAAAGTGGCTTAGCAAAAAAATCATGCCTTAAAATTACTTCATCATCAAACGCCCTTAGTCTAGTTCCATCTTGCACGCGCGATAAAACCTTAGCATACTCGTCATCGCTAAAATTCATATCCTTAATAGCTATAAACTCATTTAGAAATCTTGAAGGGATTTTTTCCTCATTTACAAGATAACAAATCGCTGTTTTTTTGGACTCGTTTATGAGATTTTCATAATAAAA
The DNA here is from genome assembly GCF_012978835.1 of Campylobacter sp. RM16190. NCBI lineage: Bacteria > Pseudomonadati > Campylobacterota > Epsilonproteobacteria > Campylobacterales > Campylobacteraceae > Campylobacter > Campylobacter sp. RM16190. The sequence continues at coordinate 25,085 of NZ_LIWS01000012.1, forward strand.
TCTTTGTAAATTTTCTCTATCTATATGGCTTATAAGCCCAGCCTTTTCTCTAACCTTTGAGTTTAAAAACATCTCGTTTACGCTACGTTTTGGTATCAAATCGTCATTAAAATCAACGATAATAACACCGTCAAATTTCATTCCGCGACTCTCCAAGATACCTATTACGTTTATCTTGCCACCGCCTATGTCGTCAAGTTTGAGAGTATTTAGCTTCATAAGGAAAATTTCACAAATTTGTCTTAGCGTAAAGTTAAAATATCTAGCCAAATTTTCTATATAAAAAAGCTCTTCTAAAACTAAATCTTCGATATTTTTATCATCTTGCAGAGATAAAATTTCATTTATAAGCACTTTAAAAAAGCTAAATTCGCAGCTCATTTCAAAGTGATCTTTAAATTTATTAAAAAGCTCGTTTTTAAGCCCAAAAGATTCTAAAATAAACTCAAATTCATTGAATTCAAATCTGTTTTGAGTGTCTAATTTTACTCTTTTTTTATCGTTTATTGCAGCTACAATATATTCTATAATTTGAAAAAATTTCGTATTCTTAAAGCTCTCACCCATAGCGAAGTTAAAAATTCGGTTAAAATCGTACATTGCAAGAAGCTCACTAAAGCTCTCATCAGGCAAAATCACTGCTATTTTTTCAGGCTCAATCCCATCTCTTATAAACTCGCTTGCTTTAGCCATAACATAAGCACACTCAAGGCTAGTCGTAGCAAAAGATCTGGTCTGAATCTCTCTTTTTTTATTGATAGTGCCGATATTTTTAAGTGTTTTATCACTCAAATTTAGCTCAAATTTTGAATACTCGGCAAAATTTTTAATTCCTGAAGCTTGAGAAATTTTATCTACTAATTTTTTATTAAATTTACTTGTTTGAAATATGATTTTAAGAGTGGTAAGAGATGAAACTTTATTTAAAATTTCCCATTCAAAATCACTTAAAAATCCGTCTATCTCTATGATAATTTCATCAAATTCCCTGATATAATCCTCGTTTAGATTATAAATTTCAGGCAAAACTATATCATCGTATAAATTCTCTTTTTCAAGTAGCTCTTTATATCTATTTAGCACGGCTTCAAGTATAGCCAAATGCTCTTCAAAATTGGCGTATATATCGCTAAATTTAATATCTTCTATGCTCTTTTTTTGAATTGCAAGCTCTTTAAAAAAGCTAAAAAGATAGTCATTATTTTTTAAAAATGCAAAAAATTCATCGGGTATTTTAAGCTGCTCTCTAGCCTCTTTGACGCTTGCACTAGCTCTTTGCATAAGCACTAGCAAATATACGCTATCGGCTTCAAAACGATCTTTTACCAAAACCGCCTTTTTTTCAAATTCGGCTATAGTAATCGCCTTGGGTATTAACTGCTCTTCAAATTTTGAGTTAAAATCACGAATTTTACGTGAGTTTGTAAAAACAAAAAGTCTATTTAAATCTATCACTTCGCTTCAATTTCAAATTTATAAAATCCGGTATCGGTGCCGTCATTTAGCTTTAAAAGCAGCTGCCATCTACCCTTTTTAGTTAATTTTACACTCTTTGTAATTAATTTTTGATTTTGCCAAATCGCCTCTAAAATTTGATTTAGCTCATTAGTTTCTGGTCTGGTTAATAAAATTTGAGTGTTAAGATTAGCAGATTTGTTATCTTTTGGAGTTACGGTAAATTCAAATATAGCTTTAAGAAAATCGTTATGTTTTTCTAGATTTACACTATTAAAAACGACACTGAATTTAGAATCAAACTTCTTTTGACTCTCATGAATTTTATTGATATTCTCATCTACGTTTTGATATCTGTCCATATAAAAAGTATCCATCTGAACGGGATTTTTAAGCGCAATTACAATCGTAGCTATGCAGGCTATGACAATAGCTATGATAGAGAGCACGATAGCGTATGGCCAAAATGTCTTTGTATTATCTTGCATTTTTATTCCTAAATTTCTTAACTGACATCACGACTATAACAAAGATTATTGAACCATATACGAAAAATCTGATGATCTCAAGAAAAATTTTATTTGAACTGCCTAGCGCATTTTCTAGTTTAATGCGCTTTGACGAAGCTATCTGCTCAGCCAAATCAGCATAGCCGTTAAGCATAGCAGCATTATAGATATCCTTGCCATTTTTTGAGGTAAGTATTGGTAAAATCGAACCGCTAGATGGATATGGACTTAAAATTCCCTCTTTATTAAAAAGTTTAAGAGTTTCACTATCGGCAAAAATTTCAACCTTATGCTCAAATTTAGAAAGCATCAAAAATGCAAAAGGCGGCTTTAAATCTAACTCGCCAAAAGCCTCTTTTAAATTTTTTCCATTTAATTTATCAAATACGCCTATACCCACATAAATACTTGATTTTTCAAACAACTCGTCACCTATAAGCTCTATTCTTTCAGCAACTTTATCGCTTAAAATTTTTTGATTTACTAGGACAATATCTTTTGAAAAAGCAGAAGTTAAAAGCAAAGCAAGGGCGATAAATACGCCCTTAAAATTTATAAATTTCATCCTATAAACAAGTGGTTAGGAGTTAAAACCGCCCATGCACAAATTATAGCAGAGAGGACAAGTCCTATGATTATAATCTTCTCTAAAATTGCCGACATCTCTACTCCTTTATCTTTATATGCTTAGCGTTATCTACGCTTTTCATCTCGATAGCACTTGGATTTTCGATAGTGTATGGCTTTTGCGCCACATCTTGTTGAGCCTTAATGCCAAGATATGTAAGTACGGCTAAGATAGTTAGCAAAAGCACGGTAGCGATAAGCATTCCCGTTGCACCATTTAGTGCAAAAACGTTTCTATTTGTATTTTCCATCATAGCTCCTTACTTCGTAAGCGATAAGATATATTCGCCTACAGCCTTTTGCTGCAATGCGTTAAGTCTTCCGTCGTCAAATTTAGGCATAGCGCCTATAGCACCTTTTTTACCACGTTTTAGCACATCTACTACAAAATCACTTGTACCATATTTAGTAAGATCAGGACTCATGCCATCCATTCCCTTACCATCATCTCCATGGCAAGATGCGCAAACCGCAAACTGAGCCTTGCCTGCTTCAACTAAATTTTCATTTGTAGTCTTTTTAATACCTGAAAGCTCTTTAGCCACGTAAGCTGCTATGGCTTTGGCTCCCTCTTCATCAGCCATTCCAGGAGGCATTTCCCCCATTGGGTAATCAAGCCCTTTTGAGCCTTTTATAATAGCATCTACTATACCCTGCTCGCTTCCCCAAATGTTTAAATCAGCAGCTTTACCGTTTATTCCATCAGCCGTGATTCCGTGACATGCAGAGCATTGAACTAAAAATATACCCTCACCCATTGCATGAAGAGTTTTTATATCAGGATTGGCCCACTCTTTCTCAAATTTAGCATTCATGCCTTTTACCTCTTCGTTATATTCTCCGATTTGAGAATATGAGTTAAGAGGATACCCAACCAAATAATACCATATCGCCCATACTATAGTAAGTACGAACATTAATGCCCAACCTACAGGAAGAGGATTTTTATACTCGCCTATTCCATCCCAATTATGTTCGCTAAGCTCACCTTCGGATTTGCTATCCTTTATCTGTTTTACATATTTTCCGACAACAAATAGTGTAAGCAATATGATAGCTAATGCACCGATAAGCGAGAGTAAATTAATATTATCTTCTAAATTAAACCATTTCATACTCAACTTTCCTTTTTAACATTCTTACTCGTAGATACAGACTCTAAAATTTCATCACTCAAATCATCTTTTAATACCAAATTTGAGTACTTTTCATAGTTTCTCCTACCTGTTCTTTCTGATTTATACAAATGATAGCAATAGCTATATAGCACAATTACTAAAAAAACAGTAAAGAAGAAAAATCCGTAACCTTGAATCTCTCTTAAAGCCTGCATATCCAAGATTTTGCCTTATTTCAAGCTATTTAAGTATGCGATTATAGCGACGATTTCTCTTATCTCGCCTCTTGCAAACGCATCTTTTACTTCTTGATTTTTCATCTCATCAACTATCATTTGAGCCTGCTCTTTTACTATCGCTTGAGTCTCTTCCCAAGTACCAAGCTTAGGCATTCCCTCCATATCATAAGGAACATTAAATACCTTTTTAGTAGTCAAAGCTTCGCCATAAGCTGTCTCAATATCGGCATTGTTTTTAAACATATGTTTATAGGCTGGCATAATAGAGCCAGGAACTACAGATGTAGGCTCTAGCATATGATTTTCGTGCCAATCGGTTGTGCGGTAATTTCCGACACGTTTTAGATCAGGACCTGTTCTTTTAGAACCCCAAAGATGAGGGCGATCGTAAGCATATTCACCGCTTAAAGAGTACATACCGTATCTATCGGTCTCACTTTTAAAAGGACGAATCATCTGTGTATGACAGGCGTTACAACTATCCTTCATATATATGTGTTTGCCCGCAAGCTCTAAAACTGTAGGAGGCTTTATACCCTCAAGAGGTCTAGCGCGATTGGCGAAATCAGGTAAAATTTCGATAATTCCAGCATATGCTATAACTAAAAAAACAGCAACGGCAAAAAAGAATGGATTTTTTTCTAACCAACTAAACATCTCTACCCCCTTACGCCCGCAGGACTTGCGCTAAATGGCTCTTTAGTAAGTTCTTTAGCCGACATTGACTTATATATATTGTAAGTAAATATAAAAAATCCTACTAGATATAAAAGTCCGCCTATAGCCCTGATCCAGTAATATGGAATAAGTACCGTAACAGTATCTATAAATGAATATGCAAGGTTACCAAACTGATCTGTAGCTCTCCACATCATACCCTGAGTAATTCCGGCTATCCACATTGATGCAAAGTATAAAACTATACCTGTTGTTTGGATCCAAAATTGAACTTCCATCAATGATTTTGAGTAAATTTCACGCTTCATTACGCGAGGAGTCATATGGTAAAGTGCCGCCATAGTCATAAATCCAACCCAACCAAGTGTGCCATCATGAACGTGTCCAGGAATCCAATCTGTAAAGTGTGCAAGAGCATTTACCGACTTAATAGATAGAATTGGTCCCTCAAGAGTTGAGAACATATAAAACGTTGAAGCTAAAATCATAAATTTAATTAACGGATTTTCACGTATCTGAACCCATTCGCCCTTCATCGTTAAAAGCATGTTTATAGCAGAGCCCCAAGATGGCAGTATGAGAACTATCGAAAATACCGATCCCATAGTCTGCATCCAATCAGGCACCGTAGAGTATATCAGGTGGTGTCCGCCAGCCCAAAGATAGACAAACATAAGTCCCCAGAAAGCAAAAAGCGATAACTTGTATGAGAATACCGGCTGTCCGCTCTCCTTTGGGAGGAAGTAGTAAATTTGAGCGATTATCGCGACTGTAAATACGAAAGCAACCGCGTTGTGTCCGTACCACCACTGAACTAAGGCATCATTGGTTCCTGCATACATAGAGACAGAATGCCACCAGTCGCCGTATCCCGAAACAAATTTCGTAGGAACCGCCATATTATTAAACAGATACAGCATAGCAACACCAAGAAATGTCGCTATATAATACCAAAGCGAGATATAAAGCGTCTTTTCGCGGCGAATTCCGATAAGTCCGAATATACTAACACCCCAAAGAACCCAAACAAGAACAACTCCTATATCAAGAGGCCATTCAAGCTCCGCATACTCCTTTGAAGTACTAACTCCGGCAAATAAACTTATCACCGCAAGAACCATCACAACCATATATAAATAGAAGTGAAATTTGCCGATAAACATTAAAAACGGCGATTCGTTCATAGAGACCTTTAGCACCCTTTGTCCTATATAATACCAGGTCGCAAATATACCAGAAAGCATAAATCCAAATATAACTCCTGATGTATGAAGCGGTCTAAGACGACCGAATGTCCCATACTCTCCGGCAAGATAATTTAGATCGGGATATGCCATCTGAAATGCTATTATTACGCCGATAGCCATACCGATGATGCCAAATAGTATTGTAGCAAACATAAAGTACTTAGCTACGGTATAATCGTAGTTTAATGCATTTGATGGTCGCATCAAAACCTCCTTTTCAAATTTGTAAATAAAAATGTAACTAAAATGGTATTTTAAATTAAAAAATATATATCTATTCTTAAACGAGTGAAAAATTTATATATTTAATTAAAAATTCATTTTAAATCTATCTTGTATCCAAGACCCGGGATATTCTTTATCAGCTCAGCTCCGATCTTATCCCTAACTCTTTTTACAAAAGTTCTTATGGCAGCATCACTTACTTTCTCACCTACCCATACGATATTTTTTATCTCCTCTATCAAAACCAAAGTCCCGAGTCTTTTGACAAGAAGAGAGACAAAAGAGAGCTCTTTTTTAGTCAGAGCTATCTCTACTCCGTCCTTTACTAAGACTCTTTTTGTTTGATTAAATGAGTATCTATCAGTAATTTTTATTAAATTTGCTCCCTCTATTTTTGATTGAGCTATATTTATAAGAGTTGCAAAAAGCTCATCCATATCAATAGGCTTCATTAAATACTTATCGATACCGACATCAATAGCTTTTAGCAGCCTCTCCTTTTCGCTAAATGCGCTTAAAATAACGATAGGAGTGTTTCTGGAGATGATTTTAATCTCTTTTGACATATCAAGTCCGTCCATTATAGGCATAGCAATATCTGTTACCACAATGTCTGGATTAAATTTCTTAAATTTCTTTAACCCTTCATCGCCATTGCTGGCTAAAATAACCTTTCTAAATTCATTTGCAAGAATTTCACCCATAGACTCTCTAGCCCCACCTTCATCCTCTACTAAAAGTATTGTAAGCTCTTTTAAATTTCCTACCACTATCTATCCTTTATCCATATATGGAATCTTTATTGTAAAACAAGCTCCAAATTTATCATTTTTTACACTAACTTTTCCATTCATATTCTCAATTATCATCTTAAGCATATAAAGTCCTATTCCGGTACCGGAACTTGGATGCTTGGTCGTGAAATATGGCTCAAAAATCCTATCCATTATCTCATCTTTTATACCGCCGCCATTATCACTAACCGTAATAACTACAAATTTATTTTGTTTATATATAGATATTGTAACAGCTTTTTCATTATTTACATCTTTCATTGCATCTTTTGCATTAGAAAGAAGGATTATTAGCGCTTGAGAGAGTTGAGAATTAAAACCCAATACTTCGCTCTCATCTTTTATAGAAAAGTCTATCTTAATATTATCTTTTTCATATGTGCCTTGAACCATTTTCATTGCATTTTTTACGGCAATAGAGGGTAAAAAGAGCTCTTTTTCTCTATTTATCGCAAAAAAATTTCTAAAATCCTCTATGGTTTGAGACATATTTTTAATAATTCGCTTTGAATCATCATAATCTGTCTGAAATCTTGAACTGTCTTGAGCTAAAAACGCCTCTTTAAACCTAAAAAGCATTATACTAAGCTCGTTTAGAGGCTGTCTCCATTGATGAGCTATGTTAGCTATCATCTCACCCATTGATGCTAGTCTTGATTGAAAAAACAACATCTGGGTCTTTTCCTCATTCTTTTTTATCTCGGCCTCAACCAGACATTTTAAATTTTGATTTAAATTTAATAGCTCGGCAGTCTGTTCTTTAACTCTATTTTCAAGGTTTTGATTTAAATCCTCAAGCTCTCTTTTTGTCTTTAAAAGTTCATTATTTAAATTTATAACATCAGTTACATTATGCCTAATAGCTACAAATTCCTCAATATCTCCATTTGGATCCAAAATAGGAATAATCGTAGTATTCAGATATATATCTTTGCCATCTTTAGTAAGATTTCTAACTATACTTTTATGAACTTTCTTGGCTAAAATCGTATCCCACAAAATTTTAAAAGTCTTTTTAGGCACATCAGGATGACGAACTATATTGTGATTTGCTCCTATGAGCTCCTCTCTGCTAAATCCTGAAATTTTGCAAAATTCATCATTTACAAAGGTTATAATACCGTTTATGTCGGTTTTTGAAACAATATTACTGGCCTCAATAGCATCTTGATACTGTCTAAATCTAGTCTTTATATCATCCATTTGTCGCCATAAATCCTATAAAAGATATATAAATACCGTAAATAATCACTACTAATCCGGATAGATAGAGCATAAAACTTCTAAATTTATCGTTTAAAAATTTTAAAATCAAAGTGTAAGAGCTCATCATAACCAAACTAACCATACCAAAAATGACCATTACCAAAGCACCATTTATTGCGCTTGCTGTCGAGATAGCAATAGCTAAAAAATAATACACTACCCCACAAGGTATAAGTCCGTTTAAAAACCCAAGCACTAAAAAACCAAATTTCATATCTTTTGAGATTATCATTTTGATTTTTAAATTTATAAATTTATAAATAGCGGAATTTCCCTCTAAAAAATTTAAAATTTTGCCGCGTTTTATAAGAGCAATACCCAAAATAACTAAAAAAACACCAATTATAAAGAGAAAATAACCCCTTGCCTTAAGAGATAGCGCAAAAAGGCTACCAAATGCGCCAAAAAGCGCTCCAAGCAAGATATATGCGCTAACTCTAGCCGCATTATACCCGACTATCGCAAATATATTTTTTATTTTATTTTCTCGGTTTACAAGAGTCGAAAGAGCCACCATAAAGCCCCCGCACATACCTATACAGTGTCCTATGGAGCTAAAAAAGGCAACGCTTACAATAGATATTATTGTGGCATTATCCATATAAATTTAGGATCTATTATCTAGCATCTGTTTTAAATCATTAGGATTTGAAATTTCTGTCGATATAGCAGCTCTTATCTCGCCTTTTTCACGAATAAGCGTGGTTAAAAATCTAGTATCTATATCATAAACACCGAATTTTCCATTCTCTTTGAAAAACTCATCCAAATCTTTTGTAGCTCTAAAATTTGAAGGCATCTTATTAAAAGATCGTATCAAAATAGAGCTAGCGTGAATTTTATCACTGTTAGAATCTTCATTGTTTGTACCAACTATACCGATCTCAGGAGATGTAAAAACTATGAATTTTCCATCATAACTAGGATCTGTTATAATTTCTTGATATGCTGTAAAGCTTGTATTAAAAACCATATTAGCAACCGCGCTTCCGCCTTTTCCGAAAGCTTTAGCCTCTAAAAATACGCCGTTTTCAAGATATATATAAGCTTTCATTACAGCATTCCCTTTTTTCTTAACTCTTCTTCATAAAGTCTTTCAAATACTATATCGTATTCTTCGGTTCCTGGTATAAGCTTTCTTTTGTAGCTATCGATTTTAGAGATTACAACATCTTCAAGCTTTTCATAGATTTTTATATAGTCTTCAATGGAGCCGTAAATCACATTTTTTACTCTATTTTCAGATACACTATAGTCCATCAATCCCTTTTTCCAAGCGGCTTCAAGAATCAGGTGGGCTATATTATTAAATCTATCTTCGTAAGCCAAAATTACATCATAATCCTTTGCAAGCTTTTTCTTGACTAGCCAGAACATATTTTTTCTATCTACTTGCATGAATTCCATTTCGTTTTCATTTTCTTCTAAAACCTGATTTACCCGCTCTTCAAGAGCCTTTTCGCGTTGCAGATCACTATCTAATATCTCTTTTGCAAGCGCAGAGAGCGGTTCAATGCCTTTATTTAAAGTAACAAATCCTGAATTTAATAGATCAATTGCAATCTTTTGCGATATATATGGAGTGTGTGGCAGTTTAATACGCATTTTTACCTCTCTTTTTTAGTTTGGATTTTAACTAAAAAAAGGTAAAAAAAGGTTAAATTCTAACTCATAAGAAACACAGATATTTATAAAACTATAAATTTAGTAAATTGCCAGCCGGTCCTTCAAGCTTAATGGACGAATCAATTTTATTATCTTTATCTTTTTTTCCAAAAGGTGGGCCTTGCTTGATTAGAAGAGTTATTTCAGACGCCACAGCAGGCTCCATTTTAGCCATTATAGAAGAGATTTTTTTAGGAGCTAAAGCATACATTATGCTTGCAGCATTTATCCTATCCATAGCACTTAACACATCTGCCGCGGCCTGATCTTTCATCTTTCCGTATGCTTCGCCAACTTTATCAGTTGTCATTGTTTTAATCTGAGACAAAATTTCATCATTTCTTTTTACTAAATTTTCTATATGAGCTTTTTGTTCCTCTATTTTAGCCAAAGTCGCATTTATATCACTCTCTTTTTTGCTTAGCTGTGCATTTCTCTCTCTAAAAATAGCCTCGCTTGACGCCCTAAAGGCTTCAAGTCCTTGCTTCTCCTCATCTATTCTCTCTATTTCTTTTATAAGCTCACCCTTTCTAGCCTCAAATATAGAGACACAATCAACGGGAACTTCAGCTCCAAAAAGAAATAATGCGAATATAGATAAAGATAAAATTTTTCTCAAATCTCACTCTCTTTTAAATAGGTATATCTCATAGTAGCAAACTCATCAATAGAATTTTGCTCAAGCTTTTTAACTCTAGCAAGCTCCGCTTTAAACTCTTCGCTCTCAAGATATTTCATCTTCTCATATTCTAAGCTTGCGTTTTTATACTGATGCTCAAAGTGCATTATACTTTTCTTAACAAGCTCAAGCCTTTGAGAAAGTATGTCTTTCTCTTTTCTGATCAAATTTAAAAACTCTAAAGAGCCTTTAAGCTCGGTAAATTCACCATTTGAAGGTAGCTTAAAAGAGGCTATTTTCAAATTTGTATCATTAATAAAATTTTCTATCATACCAGCTTCAGACCTGCTTTTAGCAAGCCTGAGACTGATTTTATCTAAATTTTGTTTTTTTACTTTTACAATCTGAGTAAATTTACTCTTCATCTAACAATAGTATCTTCTCTTTCTGGGCTGGTTGATATTATGCCAACCTTTGTGCCGGTTAGCTCCTCTATACGCTCAATATAGGCCTTTGCATTTTGCGGCAAGTCGTCAAATTTACGAATTCCCTCAACCTTATCCCAGCCTTCAAGCTCTTCGTATATAGGCTTAACATTTTCAAGATCTGTAGGAAAATAATCAATAATCTCACCCTTATACTCATAAGCCTTACAAATTTTCACCTTATCAAAGCCATCTAAAACATCAAGCTTCATAACAGCAAATTTATCCACTCCATCAAGTCTTGCTGCATATTTTACAGCTACTGCATCAAACCATCCGCAACGTCTTTTTCTACCTGTAGTAGTGCCAAACTCTTTGCCTGTTTCGCACATTATATCGCCATCTGTACCAAAATCCTCGGTAGGGAAAGCCCCGTTTCCAACACGAGTAGTATAGGCTTTGATTATGCCTATTACTTCACCTACCTCTTTTGGGCTAATGCCTATTCCGCTACAGCTTCCTGCGCTTATAGTATTTGAGCTAGTTACATAAGGATATGTGCCGTGATCTATATCAAGTAGAGTTCCTTGCGCACCCTCAAGCATTATTTTTTTATTACTATCAAGCGCTTTCCAAACCATCTGAGTAGTGTTTGCAATAAATTTTCCAAGCTCTTTTTTATATAGTTTTAGCTCGTCCAAAAGTTCATTTTTACTAGGAATAACAACACCTAAAGTATCAAGAAAGCTCTTGTTCTCGCTAAAATCATTCATTAGATCATCGCATAGTTTTTCAGGATCCAAAAGCTCTCCCATTCTATGACCGTTTCTGCTTATTTTATCTGCATATGCGGGACCTATTCCTTTACCTGTCGTTCCTATAGCGTTTTTACCTTTAAGACGCTCTTTTGCCTGATCGATTAAAGCGTGATGGCGCAAATTTAGATGCGCCTTATCGCTTATAAAAAATCTTCCTTCAAGAGCTTCAAACTGCTTAATTTCTTTAACTAAAAATTCAGGGCATACGACAACTCCGTTGCCTATTATATTGATTATATTTTTATGCAAAACCCCGGAAGGAACCAAATGAAGAGCATATTTAACGCCATTGGTCCATATTGTGTGACCGGCATTATGTCCGCCTTGGCATCTGCAAACCATATCGTAGTTGGCACTTAGCATATCTACTATCTTACCCTTACCCTCATCTCCCCACTGCACGCCTACTATCAGATCAGCTCTATTCATCTTAAATCCTTCAATAAATTCTTTATATATTTTTATCTTTTAAATTTTCTAGCAAAGCATCCACATAGACGCCAAAACCGCTACTTTTAATACCGTCTATTTCGTAATTTCCACCGCCGCTTAATATATCATTACCACTTAAAAACCTAAAAAATAGTTTATCGTAATATCTCATCTTTGAATAATATAGTGGAACTATTCTTAAATTTTCGCATTGCGACAGCTCAGCCACTCTTTTTATCTCGTTAAGAGGCTCTTTTAGCTCATCTGGAACAATACTATAAATTTCATCTATCTCTCTTACGCTATTTACAAAAGCAAGTTTTTTGAGCCACTCCTCTTTTTGATTCAAAATTTTCTCTATCTCTCCATGCTCAAATATGGATATAGGCAGATTTAAAAGCCTGCAAACTATATGCGGTATTTCGATATGGCTTATTTGAAGATGAGGCTTAAGTCCTAACTTATCGAATAAATTTTTAGCCATTTTTACGCTTATGGCAAGATCCGTTTCGCCTATTAATTCTGCACCTATCTGATGAAATTCGCTACTAGGATATTTAAAAACAGGCTGAATGTAAAACCATCGTTTTGGTTCGGTATCCTTAAGCCTTCTAAGGACTATTCTCACGACATCTACGGTACTGTCGGCTCTTAAACTTACTTGGTTATTGGCATGATCGCTAAATCTAAGTAGCTGAGTTGGAGATACGCTTAAGTGTTGATGATATGAAAAATATGGAGTTACAATCTCGTGAAATCCATTTTCCAACAAAATTCTACTAGCGAGATTCTCAATGTCCCTTTTTAAAGTCGCTATCTTCCCAAAATATAGTCTGCTTCCGACAGGAATTTCATGTTCATATACCCTGCCTTCAAAATTTTTAAATTCCATAAATTTTCAGTCCTTACTCTAAAGTCAAAATCTTATCACGCTTATCTTTTAATTTAACAACAAGCTTTGATATACTTTGACCTTGCTCTATATTTGTTAAAATTTGCATAATTATACCTGTTGTCTCAACATGAATAGACACTTTATGAAAATCTGAAATATGCTTTTTATAGGATTCAACCATCAATTCACTATAATTTCTAGCAAATTCTTTTGTATCAAATTTGTTAAAATTTGAAGCGCTTAACATATCAAGCAAACTCTTTATCCAGCCCTTATGCATAACGGCTAAATTACACAATACAAGCTCACTCTCTTTAAGAGCCTCTATATGCTTTAATTTGTCTGGAATTTTATATGTTTCAAGCCAATGTTTAATTCTTTCAAGCCTCATCGGAGGAGCTATATATCCTCCTTGCAAGTTGTGATACCCCGCCTTCATAAGCAGATACATACTCTCGGATGTCTCTACTCCCTTTGCAATGGCTTCTTTTAAAAATATATTAGATAAAGTAAGAATTGATTTTACTATAATCAAGCTATCAGCCTCTTTTACCACTCCCAGACTTAAGTATTTTGAGACTTTTAATTTATCGGCATAAATATTTTTTAAATTTTTAATAGAAGTAGATTTTGAACCGAATTGATCAAGTATAAGAGATATACCATAGCTTTTATAAGTATTTAAAATTTCATTACTATCAATAGGCTGCTTAAATGAAGAGGCATCTTTAATATTAAGCTCAAGCATGTGAAAGTTATTGTGCTCTCTGCTTTCGGCAATAGAATGAAATTTCTTTATAAAGTCTGATCTATGAATAAGCTCTAAGGTTACATTTACGCTAACTTTT
>NZ_LIWS01000013.1:0-36565 GCF_012978835.1 Campylobacter sp. RM16190
ACATCTTAAAACTTCCCAAAACTTCCAAAAGCATAAAAAAGACCCGATATAGACGGATTTTAAAGATATTTTTGCGTATATTTAAAAATACCAAAGGATATAAAAATATATTTGCAAATATCCACTTTTTACGGAATAATAACGGAGCAAAACAAAAAAGCATAAAAGGACTCCGTAAAAAAATGCCAAAGATACCCACCCCGCTAACAGATAGAGAGATCAGAGCGCTAAAGCCGAAGGATAAAATTTATAAGAAATGCGACGGCAGAGGTTTATATATTTTCGTAGATCCTAGCGGTCGTAAATATTTTGCTCTCGAATACAAAAGCCCGGCCGACAATAAAATCAAAAGGCTAAATTTAGGAGACTTTCCCGAGTTTAGTTTGGCCATGGCGCGCGAGGAGAGATTTAAGCTAGAGCAAAAGGTAAGAGACGGCATCGACGTCAAGCGCGAGAGCGAGATAAACGAGCAGGCAAATTTTAAAAAAATCGCGCAAAGATGGCTCGAAATAAAAGCCCCTAGCGTAGAGCCAAACACCCTGAATAGAGATAAAAGGCTGCTTGAGATGTATGCCTATCCGTTTTTTGAAAATAGAAGCATTACGGACATTACCGTAACCGACGTCATCGAAATTTTAAAAAAGATAGAGGCCAAAGGCAGCCTTGAGATGGTGAAGCGACTCTATTCGCTTTTAAATCAAATTTGGCAATCGGCTTATTATATCGCGCCAAATAACGTGATCGCGAGCATTAACTACCGCTTCACGTTTAAAAAAGTAAAAGAGAAAAATTACGCGACGCTTACCAAAAACGCCGATATTAAGGCACTTTGGCAAAGTATAGACGAATACAGCGGCGACGTTCGCACCAAATACGCCCTTAAATTTGCAGTCCTCACCGCGCTACGCCCCTTTAACGTCAGAAGCGCAAAATGGGAGTATATCGACTTTGACGAGGGCGTCATAAGCATCCCCGCGGGCGATATGAAAATGCGAGAGGCTTTTACCCTGCCCCTATCGCGTCAAGCCTTGGAGCTGCTAAAAGAATACAAAGGCTACAATCTAGATCAAATTTATCTTTTCGGCTCGCTTTACGGCGCGACGCGGTATATGAGCGAAAATACTTTAAACGTCGCGCTTCGCCGTATGGGCTTTAGCAAAGACGAGATCGTGTCGCACGGTTTTCGTGCAATGTTTAGCACCGTTTGCAATGAAAACATCGACACTCACGGGCTAAATTTCGACATCATAGAAAAATGCCTCGCACACAAAGGCACGGACAAGATCCGCGCCGCTTACAACCGTGCCCAAAACCTAGCCCAAATGCGCGCAATGATGCAGTGGTGGGCGGATTGGCTAGATAATTTATAAATTTAAGCGCTCTTTGAGAAAAATTGCTCTATTTTAGGCGCGAGCGCTACTTGCCCTTTGCTCGTGATTTTCGTCGTAAAGGTTTGTAGATTGCCTTTTGTGGTGGCTATTACGTTCATCACAAGCTCAAAGTATCCGTTATCGACGTATTTTTGATAAGGCTTATTGTCTTTTTGCAAGTAGCCGCTATCTCGCAGCCAGCTAAAAAGCCGTTTTTGCCCTACCCTGATGCGCTTGTCGTCGCATAGGGCTTTTGCGTAGTCGCCGATGTTGATGCTCGTCGCGCTTGCTTCGACTGCTTTTGCGAAGGTAATATAAGGCAAATTTGCCGCTTTTTCGCGCTCTAGTTCCTGAGTTTTTACTCTTTGGGCTTTTAGATCAAGGGCTAGTTTTATGATCGTATCGGGATCGCTTAGCACCTCATCGATCTTTTTTTGAGTGAGGTAGCCGCCGTGCTTGCGGATAGACGGCAAAACCTCAACATTGACCCATTTTCTAAAGCTCCTCGCGTTTGGCTTGTCGCTTCGCATTAGCACGAAATAAAGCTGCGGCTCGGTAATAAAAGTCGCGTTTTGCTCCCTGCCTAGGCTATCAAGGATGGGGTAGGTTAAATCTAGGCCATCGTCAAACTCCCTTTTTATCGCATTTTTGACGTCGGTAACGTTTTGGATTTCCAAAACCCTGCAAACATCAGCCAGGCAAAAAAGCGGATCGCCCGACTCACCTACCGCAACCCTGATCTCAAAGTTATCATTTTTAAAAATTTCTAGGTTCATTTTTGCCCTCTATTAAATTTTATTTTCGTAAATATTGCCGACGACTACCCAATCGCCGAGCTCACTGAGAGAAAATCGCAAACTCTCCCGCTTTTTATCAATCGGCCTAACGACGAAACTTCCGAAATCAAAAATCACCTCGCCTATCTCGCCGTCTCGCGGATTATAAAATTCATCGCCGCAAGGAGACTGCGGGTCAAATTTGACGATGTCGCCCTCGTAAATTTCCGCATTATTTTGATCCTTTACGCCGGCGTATTGCATAAGCTCGATTTCAGAAAATCTAAAATATGCGGCATAATCTTGTTCGTCCGAATTCTTTTTCGTTACCGTAACCAATTCAAAGCACATATCTATCGCCTCTAAAAAATACATCTTTCTTTCTTTAATATGCCACGCTCTAAATTTAATCTCTCTCATTTTTCACACTCCTAATCTAAATTCTTTATTTTTCGCGAGCTTTATTTGCTCAAAAATCATTTTTACGACGTTTACGCTCATGGTGTTTCCGGCTTGCTTATACGCCTGCGTATCGGAAACTACGATTTTGAAATTCTCGGGGAAACCTTGTAAGCGTAAGCACTCTCTAGGGGTTAACTTGCGTATGCGCTCGCTCTTTAGTAGATTATTTTGCTCAAAGCTGCTTGAGCTAATCGTAGGGCAAAACTCAAACTCATTGCCTTTATTAAAACCTCGTGCGCGTTGTAAAATTTTCGGCTCTTGATTGCCGCCTTGTGCCGTGTGTATAGTAGGAGCTACCCCGTCGATGCCATAAACGCACTTTAAGATGTCGTTGCCTTTTATGTCGAGCTTGCCGATTACCTTTATAAAATTATCCGTGCGACGACTTCCTGCGGTAGTCATTATGCAATTCCCTACATCACATAAAGACTTTGGGGCAAAGCTGCCCTTAAAGTTGTTTTCTTTTTTCTTAAGACACGCGATCATCTTATCGCTCAAAAAGTATTTTTCATCTACTTCGCGATCAAGCATACCACCCAAATTTAGCCCTCGTGCCTGCTTTGGCGCGTAAGAAAAGGTGTGATATTCGTCTGCGTTCAAAAACCCTACGATATACAGCCGCTCTCTGTTTTGCGGGATGCCGTAGTCTTTGGTATTCAAAACTTCGGCGTGGCAGTGATAGCCTAGCCCGCGCAAAGCGTCCAAAAACCTTTGATAGCTTTTGCCTCCGTTTATGGATAAAAACCCTTTGACGTTTTCATAAACGAAAACATTAGGGCGAGCTTCGCTAACGACGCGGTAAAATTGCCATATTAGATTGCCTCTTTCTCCGTCCTCGCCCGCGCGCTGTCCCGCGATTGAGAAGTCTTGGCAAGGGCTACCGCCTATCAAAATATCTATTTGCCCGGCGTAAGCTCTAGCGTCAAGATCGCAAACGTCCTCGTAAAAAGCTAGCGGGGCGTCGTGATTGGCTAGGTAGCTTTGGCGTGCGTATTTGTCTATCTCGTAGGCGAATACCGTCTCTACCTCGTCAAATACTTCGCGAGCGGCAAACTCGGGCGCGCCTATGCCGGAAAAGAGAGTGGCGAGGATCATTTACCCCGCCCTCAAAAACTCCGGCAAGCTCATCGCTACGCTCGGGTTATATTCGCTTTTTTCTCGGCTTACGCGCTTGATCTCGCTTAGCACCAGCTCGCGCGTTTGCTCCAAACAGCCCTCGATCATCTTATAAAATTCAGCCTCTTTGCGGCGGATATTTGCTAGCACGTTTGCCTCGGCTTCGCTCGTGATGATATAGCAAGTTACTTCGCGCGTTTGACCGTAGCGATAGACGCGGCGCAAGCTTTGGAAAAATCCCTCAAAGCTATCCGATAGCGAGGCGTAGATCACATTTGCGCAGTGCTTTTGCCAGTTCATACCAAATCCCGCGATCTTGGGTTTTGTGATGAGGCATTTTATTTTGCCGTTTGCAAAATCACTCATCGCGCGCGCCTTAAAGTCGTCGCTATCGCTTCCCTTGATCTCAACGCTATCCGCCACTAGCTTTTTGAGCATCGCGCCCTCGTCGTTTAGCTCGCACCAAATCAAAAAATTCTCGTTTGACGCATTGCAAATCTCGGCCACTTTTTCGCATCTTTGCTCTAAGCTATCTTTTTTGGCTTGCCTGCGCTCTTGCAAGGTTTGCGCGGCGATCGCAAAAAGCGAGTCCTTGCTTTGGCTTTCAACTTCGACGTGCTGCATTTTTAGCGGCGGGAGCTTAAATTTAGCGTCCTCTTCGGCGCTATACCCTAGATCGGATGGTTTTGTAAAAAATACCGCCCACGAGCTGATAAATTTCCAAAACGGCTTAACCGCGTGGCCTTTTAGTATCCATTCGGACGTATCGCCGCCGTCGTGCACAAAATACATCGAGAGCATTTCGTACAAGCTCATCACGTTTAAAAACTCCGTGTGATTACCTAGCTCCGTGTAGTCGTTAGGGCTTGGAGTGGCCGAGCATGCGAGCTTATAAGGCGTGTGCTTGTAGTTTTCGATGATTAAATTTCGCGTGGCCGAAGTATAGCTTTTTAGCCTCGAGCTCTCGTCCAGGACTAACGCGACAAACGCATCCGGGTCAAATTTATCCAACTTTTCATAATTGGTAATGTTTAACCCGTTTATCACATCGTCCGCGCTTTCGCAAAATTTAACGTCATACCCTAGGATGTGCTTTATCTCCTCGATACTCTGAAAAGCGACGGCAATAGGCGTCACGATGAGCACGGGCGCGCGCTCTTTTTGCCAAATTTGATAAGCCCACTCGCCTTGCATCGCCGTTTTGCCGCTGCCCGTCATCGCAAATATCGCAAAATGCCCCTTTTTAAGCGCAAGATAAACGAGATCCTTTTGATAATCAAACAGCGCGCCGTTTAGCTCGTCTCGCGAAATTTCAATGCTTTTAAAGCTAGCTCGCTTTTGTTTCGTCTTTAAAAAGTCTTCATATTGCATAAATTTCCTTATCTCTAGGTTGCGAGTAGCAACCTTAGTCTTTAGCATTTGGTTCTTTAGCGGCGATTTATTCGCCGCGCTAAAAGAACGTTAAATAATACAATTCTTGAAAAAATCGGGCATTGAGCGGATTTTGCCGTTATCGCTTAACGTGGCTATAACCTCAAAATGCTCATGCTCGTCCAAACATGCGATCGCCTTTCTCATCGCTTCGCGCCTCGCGTTTTCTAGCTCTTGTTTTAAGGCGCTTATATCCTCGCCCGCTCTTTTAGCCTTAAAAACCGCTAGCTGAAGCGCGCCGTATCGCCTAATCTCAGGCCTGCACGCATCTTTTACTTTATTTGCGTAGAAGTCTTGAATTTTTTTTGCCTTATCCACCGCCGACCCCCTAAAAAAGCGATCCTTGGGCGCGCTCTCGCAAGGCTAGCTCGCAGTTTTTCGCCGCAACTTTAAAATAAGAGCTCTTTAGCTCAATGCCTATCCCTTTGCGGTTCATTTTTAGAGATTGATAAACCTCGCTGCCGATACCCAAAAACGGAGTAAATACGACGTCGCCCTCATTGCTCCACAGTTGGAGTGCACGCTCTATAACGTCAAGCTGGAGCGGACAAATATGCTTCTCGTCCTCGTCGTCGCGGCTACCTTTTAGGCTTAGCGTATTGCTCGGGTTAATATCCATCCAAACCGGGCTCGCGTATCTTTGCCACACTTCGATACTGCCGCGGTTTAGGTTGCCTTTTTCTTCGTCAAATTTAGACGCGATCGGCGCACCGTCGCCGCAGTAGTATTTTAACCCGCCCTCGATCGGCTCGGCGTTTATGCCCGGTTTTCTCATCGTGACGAGATAGTCGGGTATCCCTTGGCGGCTCATCGCGCTATCTTTTACGAGTTGCTTATGAAGCAGTCCGAGCGCCTTCGTCCGCTGTTGAGCGATTACGGGATCTTTCCAAATGCAAACCTCGGAGTGAAATATAAAGCCCACGCTCTCAAAAAGGCGTATTAGCTCGCCTCTAAAGTCGCGAATTCCGATAAATCCGTCTCTAACCTTTGAAGTGGGCAAATTCATGCAATGAAAACTCATAAGCCGCCCGCTTTTTAGGATGCGAAATAGCTCCTTTGCCAAAAACGCAAAATGCTCCATAAATTCGCCCTTTTCTGAGTTGCCCATATCTCGATCGGAATTTGAATAGGTATAAAGGCTATCAAACGGCGGCGAGTAAATGATATACCCTACGCTCTCATCATTTAGAGCCTTAACGACCTCGCAGCTGTCGCCGTTATAAATGGCATAATCGTCCGCTACGACTTGATTTATCACGTTCATGACTCTTTACCTCTAATCATCTCTAAAATTTCGTCTTTATCGACAAACACGCTGCGACCGGTTACGGCATATCGCTTAATAATCCCTTTTTGCGCCCACTTCTTGATCGTTACCACCGCAACGCCTAGCATTTTTGCCGCCTGCGCGTAACTGATAAAATTTATTTGATTTTGATGCATATTTACTCCTTTAACTTCGCAGGCGAGCCAAGCCCGCCTTTACGACGAGGGATTTTATCCCCTCGACCCCTCTAAAGCCCTGCTGCGCGGGTTCCCTATTTTTCATTTTGCGCCCTCGATCGGCTTTTCGTTTTTTGCCTTGATCTGCATGGCGATTTTTATATGCTCCTCGTTCGGATACCTTTTGATTAAATTTTCTATACCTTCGATCGTGAAGTATTTACAAACCTTAAGCGCCTTTATGTGCTCATCTACGTTAAATTTTCCCACTTTTTACCCTTTAAAAAATAGTTTTGCTTAAATTTAATCGCTTGCGCATATCCCTGAAATATGCGATTTGCTCGTTAAATTTGCCAAGATAGACGCCAAAAGGAAACTCGCCCGTGAGCTTATCCGCGATCTCGTCCATCACCTCAACGCACTCCTTAAAGTTTTCGTTTTCGATAAAATCCATAAATTTACCCTTTAGCCGAAACGTAACTTCAAGGCGCTTCCAGTCCTTAAATTTCTCGTCTATTTTTTGCTTGTGGTAGTTCGTTTGCTTTTCGAATTTGTCGTATAAACAAACCTTATCCACCGCGTAAAACTTCCCGCTTTTTAGTCCGCGATTGGCGTAAATGCTAGTTTTAAAACTGATCACGTCATCGGCGCACTCTTTTACGGACTCTTTAAATTCGCCTTTGGATTTAGAATTTACGTCGCCCCGATCTTTAAAATCCACCGCGACATCCCAGCTGTAAGGCTTAAAACGCCGTAAAAACTTGCCCAAAATTCGGTAAGTTTCTTTAAAAATATCCCTGCTAGGCTGAAATAGCCCCGCAAAGACAACGCAAACGTAATAGCCAAAGGGCTTTTTACGCTTCTTGCAAAGATCGTTCAACTCGCTTGAGTTTTCGACCACCAGCATCGTGTTAGTTAAGCTTTTCGTGCCGCGCTTAAAGCTGATGTAGCGGATTTTAAAGGGGTGCTTTTCGTCCGCATCAAAAAGCGGCTTATTTGCGCCCTTAAATTTATACTCTGCATAATCCTTTACCGTTTTATTTCGGCTTATTAGCCGCAGCTTTCCCAAAAGCTCAATCTTTTTCAAAAAGCCGTTTAGCGTGGCCTTTGGCATCACAAAACGGATGCTATCTATCCCGCAATCGACAATGTCGTCTGCGCTAAATTTAGGCGTGGGCTTCATCTACTGCACCGCGAGCCAATTATCCATTTTTTGTTTGATTTCAGTAATTAGGTCGTCCGCCTGCTCTGTTTCGTTTTGTTCTACGAGCTCGGCAAGCTCATCGAGACTCTCTTCAATCTCCTCAAAAAATGAGGCGATTAGCTCTTTGATCTCGTCTTTGGCGTTTTTTAACGCGTCTCTTAAATTTCTACTCATTGCCCGCCTCTTTGTCTTTGTCCTCTTTTTTGACAACCTCGATGGACATGTTAAGCCCGTGCGAAATTTGAACGCCCGTTAAGTCGTCCGTGTTTAGCTCTCGCTTTAGTTCGCGCTCTAGGTTTTCGAGAGTTTCAAGATAACTTTTTTTGTCCTCTTTGAGCTCTTTTATCTGCTCGTCTATTCTCTCGATCCCCGACTTAACCTCAAAAAATCGTTTCAAATTTTGAATTAGCATGATTTTTCCTTTATATCCACGATCGCGCCGCCTAGCCTGCACGCGATAAACCCGTCCGCATTCGCGTAGTAGTGCGTTTCACTAAAGATCGCCCCGCTCGCGCCCTTGATTTTCCTATCTTTTGCCCGGCACGGCTCAACTGAGCGATGCGAGAGAATTTGTTTTATAATTTGGATTATTCGCACTTTTTGCCTCCGCTTTGCCCAGCCTTGCGCCGCGTTTTATCCCGCGGATCTCGCCTTTTGGAGTTAGTTTGATCTCAAACCCCGCCATCGCCATTTTTGCCTGAAACATCGCAAAATCAACCGCTTTTTTATTTAGCATTTTTTAGCTCGCTTTCTTATTTTTGTTTAAAAAAACATATCCTGCGCACGTGCCGTCGCCCACTCGGACGTTTTTGGCCTTGCGCCACTCGATCCCGTCGCCTTCTAGTATTTTCGCGTTATCCTTGCTTACGTATCCGCACCTTAGCCCGGCCGGGCTTTTGATCCCGCGCATCTCGCAATAGTCCTTTACCGTCCATCTGGTTTTTTCGTAGATTAATTGTGCTAGAGTTTTCATTCACTCGCCTCCTTTAAATTTCAAATTAAAAAGCCGTATTTGAGCTCGAATTTCTGCATCGCGGCTTTAAAATCCTCGCAACCATCCAAAAACTCCTCGCCTAAATCGCTGTTTATTAGCTTAACTAGCTTTTGGCATATCGTCTTGCGCCGTAGGCACTCGTTGGCTAACTCATCATTTACGGCGATATTCAAATACGCCTCTTGTATAAACTCGTCTTTCGTCATCTTTTATCCTTTAAATTTACGCGGTTTCCCGCCGTTTTTCACTCTTTAAGCCCCTTTTTGAGTAAAATTTGAGCGCAAAATCAACAAACCCAAAAGGAACTAAAACAATGAAATACCGCTACGAGATCAACGACGAAATAAGCTTTTTTATCGCGCCGCTTAGTTACGGCAATTTCGGGCTGTTCGTAAATGACGAGCTTTACGGAACGTATGCCAACGCGTCATTAGCCGCAGACGACGTTTATCACGGCTACACGAGCTTTGACCTTTGGGATGACGAGGATCACGACGAGCCTTACGACTTAAGCGAGTGGGAAGCAATTTTTTAAAACTAGCATATACCGCCGTAAGTCTCTTGTATCGCTGTTTTGAGATGATTACATAGCCGCTCTCGTTAACTTTTTGAGCTGTCTCTATCCCCAAAATGTCGTTTATAAATTTGTCTCGTTTCATCTTTTATCCTTTTAAAAAATACTCATAAAAAAGCCCTTTTTCGTTATAATCCATTCGCCAAAACAAATTCAACTAAAAGGACTCATTTATGAATACCAACCAGCTTTTAATGCAACTAGAGGCCGCCGATTTTGACGACCTAAAAGAGATCGTCAAAATACTCGTTAAAGAGCTAAACACCGTGCAAAACGCGCTAGAAAAGCTAAAAAGCGAAGCTAGCAAGCACGGCATTTATTCTCAACTAAGCTAGAGCGCCTTTGCTTCTTTCTCTCTTTCTTTAAACGCTTTTTTAGCGATCTTGTTGAGCTTTTTGCGGGTTTTATCGTCAAGCTCGGCACCCCATGCCATGGATATATTTTTAGCTTTTTCGGAAAAAATATTCCTTGCATCCATATACGCGTAGCCCATCATTTGCAACCATCCGGCATAAGCCACGAACTTCTTATATTTCTTAATCGACTTTTTCATCCCTCATCCTTTCTTGGGGCAGCTTAGGCCGCCCTTTGTAGTTCTTGCAAGCGTTCGCGCATCTGCTTTAGCGAGCCTATCAAGCTAAAATATATCCCGCCGCGCTCGTCTTTGGTCTCCTCAAAGAGATACAAAACCGTATCCGCGCCGCAGTTTGTTAGCGCGCCGTAAGTTTTAGCCCCTATTTCGACGCTCGCGCCGCATTCGTGCTCCTTAACCTCTCCGAACTCTTTTAAGAGCTTAGCCGCGTTTTGAAGTTTCATTTTTCGTCCTTTTTGGTATAATCTCATCTAAAAAAGGCTTTTAGATGGAAGTTTTTTTAAATTTTTAGCCGATATTTTTGGCGACGTTACTCACGCCTTCATAGTCGGTTTTATCGGCGGATTCGGCTTTGGCTCATACTCGGCTTGGCGTATTTTCCAAGCTAGAATTCCGACTACGTTTAAAAATTTCGAGTGCGTCCTTCATTTCAAAGACGGCTATACGAAACGCCAAGCCCAAATAGGCTTTAAAAACGACAAGCCCATCATCGCGATTTGCGAAAATTGCCGCAAGAAAACCTGCGAACTTACCGGGCAAAAGTGCCAAGCTTTCACGCGCTTTTAGTCAAACATCCCCAGCATCCAAGCTACCAAAGTCGCCGTAAACGTTCCGATCACAACGCCTAAAATCAAGAAAATCAAAATCATCTTTTTAACCTTTTTAAAGAACTCGCGCTTTAACTCCGCGCGTTTTTTGAGACGGACTCTAGCTTTGTTCCTCGCGTGGGGGAGATTTTAGAGCTTAACCGCAAGATTGACGGCACTTATTACCTTGTAGCAACTCAAATAAACTACGAAGTGGAAAATCAGACTCTAACGCCTCACGTAACTGCTCAGGTGTGGTTCGATCAAGGATCGCACAAAGAGATAAACTAGCCTCCAGCCTATCTGTAAAAGCCTCCAAATTTTGGGCTATTTCCACCAATTCAGCCCTAAACGGTGCGAGCGACTCGTCTCTGCCTCTGCCGTATTGGTGCATAATGCCCAACGTCGCATTTAACTTAGATTGGCACTCTTTTATATTTTGTAAAAGGCATAAATCAAACATCTTTTTCGTCCTTTTTGGTATAATTGCTTAATTGATGTTTGAATTATAATACATTTTGTCGTATTTGTCAAGAAATTTGCGTTATTTTATTAACGCTTTTGCATTATTTTTAGAAAATTCGTAGGAGGTTCTGAATGGGGGCGCGAGAAAAGCTTAACGAAATAAAGGATTTATGGGGCTTGCGGACGGATATAGAGCTAGCCGAAAGATTAGGAGTAAATAAATTTACGATAGATAGTTGGATAAGAAGAGATAAAATTTCCAACGAGTGGCTTTTAAAAATAGGTCAGATGACCGAAAAAAAATCAAATTCGGACGATGCCGATCTCTACTTTATCCGCAAAACGACCTCCGTCAAGGCAAGCGCGGGCGGCGGCAACGAGCTAGAAGGCGTGAGGAGCTACCAAACGGGCGAGCTGATGCCGATTGCCAAGGCCTTCTTTAAAGTCCCGCCCGGTAAAAACCTGGGCAGCATGGAGGTAGAGGGCGAGAGCATGACGCCGATGCTAAGGAGCGGGGATTGGGTTATTTTTCGCGAGGACGGCGCATTTGCCGGAGACGGGCTTTACGTGGTAAATTTTAGCGATCAGCTCATGGTAAAAATCCTGCAACTCACGCCGCGCGGCATGCTTAAAATTGTTTCGGTTAATCCGAATTTTCAAAGCTACGAGATCGATCTAAACGAAACCCAGGAGCATTTTAAAATCGTGGGTAAAGTGGTAAAGAGTATAGTTTAAATTTAAAGGAGATGTTATGAAAAAGGTATTTTTTGTTGGCATATTGACTAGTTTTGCTTTTGGTTTTTTTGACCCGGACTATGTTACAAAAGCAGAGCAAGAGCTGACGCTTCATTATTTGAATAATAAAATTTATGAAACGGTATCGTGCATGAACGAAGAAGTAGACAATATTTATTATATATTATGCAGAGGGCTTGCGCTGGGAGTAGATACAAGAAGGCAAGGCGGTCTTTTTAAAGTGGTTAAAGAGGGCGACAGCTATAAAATTTTTGCCGTAAACGGTAAGGCACAGCAACACGCAAATGGTAAATACGAAACGCTCGTTGATCCATCTTTGGATATTCAAAAAGTCATGAACGAATTTTAAGAATGAAATATGCTATTTTCTTGATTTTGTCGGCTTGCTTTTTGCTAGGATCGGATAAATTTGACTGCTCAAAGAAGTATTGCAAAGAGATGAAAAGCTGCGAGGAGGCTTATCATTATTTTAAAAATTGCGGGCGCGGGGATTTTGACCGAGACGGCGACGGCGTGCCGTGCGAGAATGTTTGCGGGAAGGGTAAGAAAAAATGGAATCTTTAGCAACAATTTTAGTAGCGTTTATAGGCGGCTATTTCGCGTCTAGAATAGAACCGACAAAAAGCAAACTTAAAAAAATAGAGATACTTTTTGGCTTAAGAGTCACGGCTACAAAGGAATTTAATGCAATATTCCAAAAATATGCCCCTTTAAATTTAGGAGAGCTTCACGACGGGGAGATATACGGCAAGAAAAGATGGGAAGAGATAAGAAAAGACGTATCGAAATACAAAGCCCAAAACGGCTATGTGTTTGAAAATAAGGCAATAGATAAAACATTGGATGACATATTGCTGTCGCTAGATTATAGCGCAGATCCAACATATAGGGCACTTGAAGCAAATGGCAATGACGCGGAAGCAAATGCGTTTGAAGAGGACTCTTATAAAAATACATTAATACTCATGGAAAAGGCCAACGAGATGATAAAAAAGTATCTATTTGAAGAGGCAAATAAGGCTTAATTTGAAAATTTTATCCCTCTTGCTTATTTCGTTTTGTCTGCTTTTCGGGCTTGAAGGCAAGGTTATTAAAGTCGTAGACGGCGATACGATTTGGATATTGCCAAAGGGCGGCGAGCGTGTCAAAATCAGGCTCTACGGGATCGACGCGCCCGAGATGAAGGATAGCGGCGGTAAGAAGTCCAAAAAATACCTCAGCGAGCTAATAGCCGGCAAAGAAGTCCAAATCGAAACGCACGGGCACGACAAATATAAGCGAGTGATCGGGATCGTCTATTTGGACGGCACGGACATCAACGGCAAAATGGTAAAAGACGGCTACGCGAGAGCCTATTTAAAGTATTCAAAGAAATACAAAAACTTTTAAGGAGATAAAAATGACAACATATTACATAGGTAAAAACACTAGAGGTATAGCTTCAAAAAGTAACTTTACCTTTAATTTTGAAGAGAAAAAAGCAAGGAAGTTCATATTAGATTATATACAAAATGAACGTTCCATAAATTTTACAGATATTCAAAAAATAATGTTTCCCAACGATATATATCCTGATGTTTTTATATCGCATTCTCACGGAGATGAAAACTTAGCAAAAAAATTAAAAGAATATCTAGGAGTAAGCGCTTTTATTGATTCGGAAATATGGGGAAATATATATAATCTAGAGAAAAATTTAATTTTTGACAAACCAATAACCTATCTCGGCAACGAGACGATCCAAGAACTAAATAAGATTTATTCATCCACAAAACTTATACTAGCAACCGCATTAAGCAATGTAATGCATAACAGTAAATATTTTGTATTTATAGAAACTCTAAATTCAAGAAATAACGACAACACAACATACTCCCCCTGGATATACTTTGAAAATCAACTAGCAAGGCAAATTTTTATAAAAGAACGAACAAATAGAATCGTTGCAAATCAAGAGCATAAGAATGAGAGTATTGAATGTAAATTTACAACGGACTACGATTTTCTGGACAAAAAGACTAATTTATTAGATATTAAGCAGTATATTAGGCTATAAAGATGGAAAAAACTAGCGAAAACATGCTTAAATATCTTGAATTTTTACAAAATATCATAACAAGGATGAATACGAATTCATTTCAGATAAAGACTTTTGCCATTACTATAACATCGGCCATAGTAGCGTTTTTTTACGACAAAAATTATGACAAATCAGCGCTAGCGTTTTATATTGCTATGATACTGATATTTTGGATATTGGATGCTTATTATTTAAGGATGGAGAGGGCTTATCGAGATATATATAACGATGTTGTAAAAGGAGAAAAATACGAGCTTTTTAATCTAAGCACAAAAGAGAGACTTAAAAATTCGAAATTTAATTATTGTTGCATTATATTCTCTTGGTCTCTGGCGCCGCTATACATTTGTCTTGCAGCAATGTTTTTGATACCTATCGTATTCGCCTCTAATTAGCCGTGAGTAATCACGGCTAATCCCCAAAACTATACCCGTTATCGCTCACGGCCTGCGCCACGGCTTGCGGGGTAGCTTGCGATCCATATAAATTTATGTCGATCTTTTTATTGTCGGTTATTTGATTTTGGCTCGTTTGCGACCTCATCTCGCGGCGGTCTTGCGCGACTTTATCCACAGATCCGGCCGTCGTTTGCGGCGCTGCGTCGTTAAACCAACTAAAAGGATTATACCAGTTAGCCTCCTTGCCGTCGCCGATGCCTAATATATCCTTCGCCCCTTGCGTGGCAGATCCTGCAAAGTCCGTAACCGCTTTTATGCTATCTGTTACAAATGCAAATTTCTCCGCTAGCCAATCAAAAAAGCCTGCAAAAAAGCCTTTTATCCCATCCACAACGGAGCTAAATTTCTGCAATATCCACTCGCCTATATTGCCGAAAAGATCGCGCCACCAATTAAGCTCCTCGCCAAAAGCTTCTATCCACTGCGCGCCCTTGATTTTGACAATGTCGATTATGAACCCCACGGCGGTTATGACGTTTGCCAAAGCTTCAAAAGGGTATAAAAGCGCGCTCAATACTGCGCCTAGAGTTTGCCCGAAACTAGCGCCGGCGTCCTTTAGTGCTCCAAGCTCATCCTCGCTCGCCTTCGTCACTCCAAATATCGCCCCAAACAGATCAGCAACGGGCGAAAAAGCGTTTTTTATAGCCTCCCACGCCCTGCTAAAGCTATCTATTAACGGCTCTAGCCCGGTCATGACGCCCTCAAAAAATCCGCTAAAAAAGGCTTTTAGCTCATCCCAATATTTATAAGCCGCAAAAGCGGCGGCAGCGATAGCGGTCAAAACGATCCCGATGGGATTGCTCAAAAATGCCACACCGAGCGCTCTAAAAGAGATCCCGATATTTTTGAGAGCTCCGACGAAAAGAGTTGATTTTGAGCTAGCGGCTGCGGTGCTAGCCCCCCAAAGAGTAGATGCTCTCGTAGCCGCGTTTAGCCACATTGCTTTAAATCTCGCCGCGATACCGCAATCTTTTAGCGAGCCGCCTAGCTGCAAGCAATCAAACGGCAAAAGCTGCAATACTTTACGGTAATTTCCGAGCATTAGCGTCGCAAGGCTCAGTGTGGCTTGCTTTGCGATTAGCGCAGTCCTGACGGCTGTTATCGCGATAACCGCACCGAATGAGTATTTTATCACACCCGGGAATGCGTCGGCAAACCATGAAACGGCGTAACTGATTTTTTTAATGCCGTCGATAACTAAATTTAAAGCTGGCAAAAACGCATTACCAACATTTATCGCGATCTCGTTAAAGGCGCTTTTCATTAGCCGGATATTATTTGCCGTCGTTTTGCTCCTGGACTTAAATTCCATATCCATCGATCCGGCTTTTGCCTTATCCGCGCTTAGCTTCATCGCCTTGTCGTAGTTTTCTATCGCGCCCGTTACTAGCGAAATGTCGTCGCCGAAGTTTTTCCCGAAAATCGCCGTTAAAACGCCCGTTTTACTCTCTTTTGGGATCTTTGAGAGCATATGCAAAAAGTCGGTTAAGGCCTTTTGCGGATTTTTGATGATCGATTGCTTTAGCTCTTTGCCGTCGATGCCGATTTGCTCAAATGCGGCCTTAACCGAGTCGCTTGCGTTGTCGGCGTTGTTTAACGTCGTTAGCATCGAGTTGATCGCGGTCGCGGCCACTTCTGGAGCTTTTCCTAGGGCGATAAAGCTACTAGCAAGTCCGCTCGCGGCGTCTGCGCTAAGCCCAAAGTCTTTGGCATTACCCGCGATACGCCCCAGGGCGTTTACTATTTTATTTGCGGTGGCTGCGGAGTTGTTTGAGATGTGATTTATCGTGTCGCCTAGCTCGCCTACACGCTTAACGTCCATGCCAAATATATTCATCATCGTGGCCATATTATCGCCAGCCTCTTTGGCGCTCATGTCAAAGGCAACGCCCATCTTTGCCGCGGTAGTCGTGAAGTCCATCAAATTTTCTTTAGCGATGCCGAGCTGTCCGCCGCTTGCCGTGATTTGAGCTAGCTCATTTACGCTTAGAGGGATCTCGCGGCTCATCTTCATTAGGCCGTCCGAAAACTGCTTGACCTCATCCGCGCCGCTAAAATCGACTACTTTTTTGACGTCGGCCATCGAGCTTTCAAAATCGATCGCCGCGCTTATTGGTTTTGAGATCGCCATGATACTACCCACGGCGGCTAGTGCCTGAGTTTTTAGGCCTTCGAGGTTTTTCTTAGCATCCTCGATGTCTAAATTTAGCTTATGCGTCACGGCTTTTTTGATGTTTTCTTTGAGATTTGCCAAATCCGTGTGAAATTTCGCGCTTTGAAACGGATTTGCCTTAAGCTCGCTTAGGCCGTTTTTATAAGCCTGTATAGCGCCCTGGGTAGCCTTGTTTATCTGATCGCTTAGGCTCGTGGCTTGCTTGTTTATAGCCTTCATCGCCTTATCGAAGTCGCTTAAGTCCATCCCGAAGGTCAGAGTCGCATTTTTCGCCATTTTTCAGCCTTTTTTTATCTTTATATTATTAAAATTGAGATACAAATTTATACAACGGAGGCGCTAAAGATGGATGATTTACTGCTTGCTTTGGTAATATGTATAGGGTTGATAGGGTTTGCAGTTTTTTATGTCCTAGTCGCCACTTTTTGGTATATTTCAATCCCGTTATTTTGCATTTACGTATATTTTAAATATTTCAGAAAAGAGAGAAAATTTGAGGCTAGAGTTTTAGAGCCTTAAAACTCTTTTGTAAGCTTCAAGGCTATTTCATAATAATCCACAAACTCGTTAAATTCTAAGCTCATGATGTCTTTTAGTGTAAAGTGCAGGGAGTGCCCTATTAGAGCAATCCCCTCGGTTAGTTTTTTACGTCGATACCCATAAACGCGCTAACCGCTTTAGACAGCTCGCTCCACTCGCTCATCGGCAAAGATCCCAAAAATTCCTTATCCATCTCGCCGTCGCTCATTTCGATCAGCATCAACTTAGCTTGCTCGATCTCGTCTTTGGCTTTTTTTTGGGCATTTTGTAGAATATCTAGCGTCGGAGCTTTGAGCTCCACTGTCTGACCGTCGCTAAACGTAAACTCCGTTTTTGGTATTTCTATTTTTCTAAGCGCCATTTTTAAATTTCCTTTCTTAATTCGTCTATTTGCTTTTTTAGCTCGTCTCTTTTTGTTATGGCTTCGGCAAGATCGTCTGAAACCATCTTAAATTCTTTGACATTAAAAGGCTCGTTTAGCAAAGAGACTAAATTTTCTTTTAGTCTCGCGACTCTTGAGCCCCATTTATATACCTCATCCTCTTTTAGCTTAAGAAGCCCGAAGTTATAAATTTTTCTCTCTTCCGGCGTCATGATATATTCTTTCTGATTGGCTCGTATAGATCCTCGCCGTTTACAGAATATATCTTATTTTCAATGTCATAAGTAATTGCAGGCTTTTTATCAACTTCATATTTAACTGTTATGCAGCTCATTTCGATAGTCATATTTGCCTCTTTATTCATTTCAAATTTTGGAGCTTCAAGAACTTTGATATTGCCCGTAAAAGTTGCGATTATAGGAACATGCTTGCCTTCACTACCGCTATGATTAGCCTTTACATATACCTTTTGCTTAACTTTAGTATTTAAAAGACCAAAATAAGTTTCGCTTACATTATTTACAGTAAATTTTGCAGACAAAGGTTTTAATGTCGGTAATACCAATTCATACTTGCCTATTTCGGAATTCGCCTCAATAGTCTCATGTTCAAATTTTGGCGGCTCAAAATCCACTAGCTCTCCAAAAAGCCCTATGCCGTCTATAAATAAATTTCCACCTGTGATAGCCTGTGCTTTTAACATTTTTTACTCCTCTGTATTTTTAAGCGTTTCTAGCTCGTCTTCATATTCTTTTATTTTTTGCAAAGTCTCGTTTAATAATATATTTTTATTTTTGTAGTTTTGAGTTGTTTCACCCCAGATACTAGATAAAAATTTACTGTTTAAAAACGATACGATAGCCTCTTTTAACTCTCCTATGTCTCTGTTTAATTTATGAGCAATCTCTTTTTGTTCTACTATGCGTCCGATCAGTTCATATTTCTTGTTTGCATTCATCTTACAGCTCCTCTATAAGAACTTGAGAATAATCGGTAACGCGGTAAATTCTATTCGTGATGTTTTTGATTAGAGGCATCTCTTGAACTCTATGTTTTATATAAATTTTACCTTCGCTGATAGTCTCGTTTGTGTTTAATTCAAGCGGCACGGTTACTTCAAATCCGACTGCTACGTTATTTGCCACAAGCCTGCGATAAAATGCCTCAAGGCTATCGACCACGTTTTTAAGCACATCTCGCATTCTTTTATCTATAGCTCTTTTTTGTGCTTCAAATATAGTCTCAATAGCAGTATAAAAGATCACGTAAGTATGCATGCTAGTAAAATCCTCATCTCTTGTTTCACCACCCCATGCACGAATTCCATCATCAACGTATGCTATGGTTATGCCCTCGCTTCTAAGTCTATCGGCTTCACAATCCACACCCTGAATAAACTCTACACTATCTACTATACCGGTAATGCCCGGAATAACTCTGTTTGAGTAGGTCTGCGAGAATCCGTATTCAGTTTCACTCATAACTTTTGCATAAAGAGCTATCAAAAACATACTCATAGGTCTTACTGTTTTATCAACTCTTTTTACTTTTTGATATGTTATGATAGCTGTCTTTGTAGATAGAGTTTGCACTGCAGCTTTTGCGGTTTGTTCGTTAGTGGCGTTAACTTCTATAGCATATACAGCTCTTAAATACTCGCCAAGTTGCTTTAGCTTCTCATATACTCCTGTGTCGTTATACTCAGGAGCAGCTATAAATTTTGGCTTGGCCATAACAACACTCTCAGCCTTTTTAAGCCCGTCAATAGCAGCTAGGCAAGCCGCTAAATCTTCTTGCTTCTTTGCCTCACTATCTGGGTTTTGGCTTGGCCTAAAAGAACTTAGTACAATTTGCGAATGAAGCCCGCATGCTTTTAGATCATCAAGTGCGTTTTTAATCGTGCCGCCTTCTACTTCTTTAATCGCATCCTCGACGGTACTATAAACGTAAAGCCCTGCAACTAGTTTAGTATCGTCTCCGACTATGGCTATGGGTCTTTGATTGTTTATCTCGTATGGGTTTAACGATCCGTTATAAAGTTCAACGTTTACACCGTATTTTGCTGGCATTTTTTCTCCTTTTAAATTTGATTCTTGATTATTACTTTGAAGTTGTCATAATTTATAAAATTTAGTAATCTAGAAAGAGTATCAACCGAGTTATATATTCCTTTATTGTCATCTCTACTACCTACTAATATACATCCCAAAGTATCATCGGGAAAGTTACCGTTATGTATCAAAATATGCCTATCTTTGCTAACCTTTTCATTATAAAGTATCGGTAGTCTCCTTTGAAATCTAGGACTTCTGTAAAATGTGGCGTTATACTCTCCTTCAGGTATTCTTCTGTCTTTATTTGGAGTAACAGTATCTTCTCCCGCAGGCTCCAAGGTAACACCCTTTAATAATGTAATACTTCCGTCTTTTAACTCAAAAGTTCCTACGGTTGCATCTTTAATATTTCTAGTTCTGTCTATGTATAACTTCTTCATACTCTCTCCTTTCGTCATCTTCAAATTCATCATCTCTTTTTTCCGATATACTTTCTATCTTTTTGTCTAAAAATTTATCCATCTTTTTCTTGGCCCATTCAGCACCCAGCCATGCGCCCCAGCCTCCAAGCGCTATGCCAAGCCCTGAACTATGAAACATAAAAAATACTATTTCATAAACCGTAAGGCACACCAGCATTGATGAAAGAGTAGCCACAGTCCCTGATATAAATCTACTCCATCCACTACCCTTTAGTTTTGTGTTTCCGCTGCCTATGCCCAAAATGCCACCTATAAATCCAACAAAAGCTACAAGTGCATAAATAAAAGCATCTTTATCGATATTGTTAAACATCAGTCGCCTATACACTCTTTAAGTAAAATTTCCGACTCTTGATAATATTTAGCTATATCTTTAGCTGTTTTTAGGTCTAATTCATTAAATGTGGGTTTTGGAGGCAATTTAGCCTGGCACTTTACAGGCACTAAAACCTCTTTATACTCTACCTTGGTTATGACTTTAGGTTTTGCGCTACATCCGGCTATCAAAACAGCAAATAGCAAGAGTATTACAAAGACCAGTTTTCTAACCTCTCTTTGACATATATCTCCAAAATCAACAAATGACTTTATAAATCTCATCGTGATAACTCCTTAAAAAGTTCTTCGTAGTAGCTTAGTTTTTTGATGCATTCGCTTTGTCTACTAGGAGGCTTTATCTTGATATACTTTGTTTCAATCTCTTTTTTTACAATAGGTTGTATATTTTTTAACCTCTCGTTATCTTGTGAAATTTGAGCTATCTTTTTGTTTTGATTTTCTATATTTAAATTGCATTTATCCAAATTACCTTTTAGTGTTTGTAGCTCTATCTCTTTTGAGATCATTTTCATATTTGTCGCTTTTATCTCGTCCAATAAAGATAGATTAGAAATTTTATAAAAAGCAGACATGCCAAAGATCACACCCAAAAGAGACGACAAGATCGCTAGCCATATTTTATTGCCCGCCAAAAATCCAAACGCTTTAAAAACAATATTTTTCACACCTATGCTCCATATTTCAATAAATGGTAAGCTCTAACGCTTATATAAAATACATTTCTAGTAAAATAACTAGCCCCACACATTGCCAAAGCATTTTTTAAACTTGTATCTGCAAATCTAAACCCCTCTTTGCAGTCTTTAAATTTAGTATTAGGTATAGTCTGATCCGCTAAATCACAAAGATAATCATGTAAAATAATAGCCTTTAGATATTTTGGTATAAAAGGCGGGTAGATAATATAAAATAGGCGCGGTATATTAGCCCCATTTGTCTTGTACCCTTTTGGTATTTTTATACCTAACATCTCAAAATCCTCTGCAAGCTCGTATCTGTTATCCATAGTAGGAGTAACTTTCATTTTTTTGCTCCTACTCAAATTTAATATCTATAGCGTCAAGGCTAGCCTCATCCTCTGCGCTATCTATAGCGTTTTCTAGTAGCCATTTTTTCTGATACATTTGAACGCCTTTAGTCTGTATGGCTGTTTTTACGGCTTTTAGTTGTGATAAGTCTAGGTTTTTGGTCGTATTGTCATACATTTTAAAGGCTATAGTGCCGTTTTTGCCACATAGATCGATTAATGTCATAACGTTTATTAGATATTGCACCCCGCAATCTATCTCGCCTATGCCATCTACGTAAGTCTTGCTTTTAGCCATAGCTTCGTTAAATTTAGCCGCCAAAACTCCTCTTAAATGCTCTTTGCAGCCTTCGATACTAGCCTTAAAGCTACTCGTCTCACTTAAAAGTATGGGATTGAGCTCACTTGTGATCTCGGCAAAAAACCATGCCTCATCGTCACTACTAAACGGCTGATTAGTCTGCGGATTTACGCTTAAAGCCTTTAGTTCGTCTCCATCTTTATAATATATAGTTGCGTTTTTTATCTCTTGATACTGCATCGGCTCTCCTAGATATTTATCTCGGTGATTTGCACCACGTATTGCTGCTTAAATACTGCGTCAAGAAGCGTCCCGGCGGGATATATGATTTTTACGATTTGGTAATTCGTCGTGTTGTTTAGCTGGGAGCGCACCCACGCCACCCATATAAACCCGCTAGGGCAGATGTCGGAGCTCGGTTTTCTTATTATCCTACGCATTTTCTAACTCCTCGTATGTAATGATGTAGTTTAGTTTTTTGTTTGTTTGGTTGTAGTTAGAGCCCGTGTGAAAAATGATCAACTCCTCCTCGCTATCTAGATACAGCGGGCAGCTAAAGCCGCCTATTACGTGTTCGCCCAGAGCGAGGACTACGCTTTGGGGCGATTTTTTAAAAACAGCTATACCCACATCGTCACGCTTGTAACTATCGTCTTTTAGTTCGAAAGCTCTTACTATGTTATAAAACTCCACCCCTGTTATCACTATCGTTTTACCCTCTTCTCCACTTAGCATCAGATGCTTTTGCTTGTCTGCTAAAATTTGATCCTTTACTCTTTTGATTTTCATTTTTCCTCCTTATTTTTTATCCGAATATGAGCGCGTCGATCAGTGCGTCCGATTGCGTTAAGCTCAAGCTACTATTGCCACCGCCCAATGCGCGCAACATCTCGTCTATCTGCTCTTTGTTATAAACCCTGCTTTTGTCGTATTTTGTAGCTAAAAGCGCATCCGCTTCACTTTTTGTATATGTCGTGATCTGGTCGGCTTTTTGCGCTAATAGATTATCTGTCTGCGTCTTGGTATATGCGTCAAGCTGATCGGGTATCTCCGGTATCAGAGCATCTACTTCCTCTTTTGTATAGGTATCTGCCTTATCCGCCTTATCTTTTTCTACAGATTTAGCAGCAAATTTTTTATCGCATTGCGTTTTTGTGTAAGTATCTATCTTGTCAGCTTTTTTCTTGAGTTCAAATATCACAAATTCGCGGCTCACGCTTGAGATGTCGTTATTGACCGTAAGTGTGATATGCTCACTACTGCTTACCTCGATTACAAAACGAATTTTAAGCTCTTTAGCACTGCCCTCGTCTAAATTGGGTTTATACGTATGAGGCATAGAAGCTACGGCAAAGAGATCGTTTTCATCCGTAAAAATTCCAGCCTCTTTTACGTAAAAGCCACCTTCGCTAGGCGGTATAACGGCCTCTACTATCAGATAGTTAGCATTTTGTGGATCTTGAAGTATTGCGGCTATACCGATGCGGAATTTCTCACTTTTTAACGACGTTTGATCTTTGCTTGGCTCGCCCTCGCCATCTCCTACTGCTAAATGAGTAAGCTTAATGGGGCGCTCGTTAGTTTTGGATAAAACAATAAGCTCGGCGCCTTTATTTGTAAGCAACGTTTTAAATGACATCGTCGCTCCTTTTTGGATTATTTTTATTCATATTCCGACCTCCAAAGTCTCGAGTTCATGCGTAATAATTCCATAATACACTCCTACGTTAGTTTTTACGTTCGTTATGATTTCGGGCATGACACGGATAAATTCGCCATCCACCGCCGCCCCCTTATAAATTTCGTCCGCTTTTATTTTTAAACTGATCTCAAAACCGCCCAAAGTGGATCTGACGTTTTTATAGTTTTCAATCAAATCGTCGAGTTTTTTAAATTTTTCTTTGCTTAAATTTTCTTTGCCGGCTGCCATCTTGAGCTTAAAATGGTAAGGCTCGCCACCGTAATCTTGCCACTGCTTTAGTGTTATATCCCCATAAAAAGACTTTAGCGCCTTTTGAAGAGTAAAAAACGTTCCCTCAAAAAAATAGGTTTTTAAGGGCTCGTTTAAAAGCTCTTTTGTTTCCTCTAAGCTCTGAGATGCCGGCTCGATGTCAAAGGTCTGCGCCAAAAAAGCGCGATTAAAATCATCTTGCTCGTAAAAAAAGCGCTTGTCAAATTTGAGCCATTCTCGCATTTTTTCGCCCATCACCTCATCGACTCGAAACAAGGTATCGTTGTAGGTTCTTAAATCGATCATAAATCTGCCTTCAAAATTTGCAAGCTATTTAGGATTATGAGACTATCGCGGTTTGAGTTTGGGATCGGCGTTTTGATTTCTACGGCGCGAGTATTTTCATCAAATGCTATCTCGATAAGTTGCGAAAAATGTGGAGTAAATCCGATGCTTATGTTTGCAAAATATTCTCTTAGCTTCTCGTCGGCATTTTTTAACACCTCGGCAAACATATAATCTTGTTTTAGCCTAACTTCGATAACGAGGTCAAATTTGATCTGCATCGCTTCTTTCATCAGGACATTGTCGGTGAGAGGCACTCTGTCCTTTAGCGCTTCGGTTATTTTCGCTTCAGCAATATTTTTTTCATATCTCGAAAAATACACGATCTGCACGACGCCCGGACTTAAATGATAAACGTTAGCCTTTGTGATACCCTCAATACTTAGAATATAAAAAAGATAGCTTTTTTGACTTCCCGCAGTGCTAAAACGATGCAAGGCAAGTAAAAATCTATTTCTCAGCTCGTCATCGTTTTCGCGCGCCTTAAAACCGCTAAAGGGTTTTGTCATTTTGATTGCTTTGATATAGATGTTGGGGATCTCTAGTGTCGTCGTTTCGTAGTTTTCCTTAAAATACCCGCCCGCTTCAATCTTAACCGTTGCTTCGTCTGCGATGTTTGCATCCTCGAGCAAAAATGCAAAATGCCCCTTTCCGTCAGTAAATTTGCTGCCTTTGGGCAGAAAAGTAGCCGAATTTACACTTATTTCAAGTTCGGCGATCGGCCTTACTTCCTCATTTCGTTTTATGCCAATTAACGCCACTAGCTCGTCGAGATATTCACCAGTGCTGAAATTTAAATAGTTATTCGCCACCTTGACGTTAATCAGCTCAAAAAAATTATTAAGCCGATACAAAAATATATCGATGAGCGTCATGTAGTCATCGCCGACTAGCGGGATATAATCAAGCTTACCGCTCTTTTGCTTAAACTCCTCAACTATGCTTGCGCGCTCTTTTTCAATGTCTAGAGGCTTGATAAACTGCGGCACTCTTAAAGGTTTCATAAACTTAGCCTCACTTCGTTTTCTTCAAATTCGCCCTTAGCCGTATAGCCGATCCTGACATCCAAAATATTATCAGCTCGCGGCGTTAACTCGATTTTTAGGTTTTCAACGCGAGGCTCAAAGGTTAAAATTTGAGATTTTAAATCGCGTTTTAGAGCCAAAAGCTCGCTTAGCGTCATCTTTTTGTCGATATATCTATCTAGTCCAAACGTCGGGCGCAGGGTTTTAGTTAGTTTTGAAGTTTTGCAAATGCGCCTAATACTTTCAAATTCGCTTATTTGATACATCGTTCATCCTAGAAAAATAAGGCGGCGAAAAGGACAAAATGCCGCCTTACGGCTTTAACGAGGACATAATATAAAAATCGGGCTAGAATTTATACAAGGGGATTTTAGTGCGAGTGGTGCGGAGTATTTCCGCCGTCGTCGATGATTGTTCCGCTAGCATGAATATTTCCCTGGACGTTTAAATTTCCAACGATGTTCACGTCGGCCTTTATCGCGACGCGGTTTGCGACAATGTTGATTAACTTTCGAGATAAAATTTCAAGAGTAGAGCTTGATGTGTCATAGCTGATTATCGTGCCGTCTTCATATTGC
Organism: Campylobacter sp. RM16190; assembly: GCF_012978835.1. Classification (NCBI taxonomy): domain Bacteria; kingdom Pseudomonadati; phylum Campylobacterota; class Epsilonproteobacteria; order Campylobacterales; family Campylobacteraceae; genus Campylobacter; species Campylobacter sp. RM16190. The sequence continues at coordinate 25,506 of NZ_LIWS01000013.1, forward strand.
GTTATCTCTTTAGTTTGTGAGCTTCCCTCGGGTTCGCGGCATCCTTGGCTAAAGATCGCGCCCACGGCATATTTGAATCCGCCGTCTCTTAGTTGATGGACGATCGCCTGCTCTCCGATTCTCGGCGGCGAAAACGCGCGTTTGAATGAGTTTGCGCTTTGAACGTAGGGGATGAGCTTTGTTTTCGTGCCTAGGTATTCGACTCTTACCAAGCTTTTATTTTCGCTCACTTCGCAGATCGTGCCGATAAATTGCATCTTTAACTCCTTTAATTTCGCAGTCGAGCAAAGCCCACCTTTGCGATGAAGGACTACGCCCTTTCAAAACCCCTAAAGCCCTGCTTCGCGGGTTCCCTTTTTTTTGTCAAATACTCCAAAGCTGCGTATGATAAACGAAATTTAGCCTCAGTTCGGTCATAACGTAGTCTTTGTCTAAAACTTCGATATTTGAGCGATTTACGGCGTTAAGCGCCATAAAGTTAAATTTGCCCTCAAAGCTTTTTAGCTTATCCAGCACCTTTAAAAGCAGCTCGTCGTTTTTGCTATACGACGAAGCGATCAAATTTATACTCACGCTTAGCTCGTGTTTGATCCGCTCAAAGCTTACGGCCTCTACCGCGTCGTCGGTGTCTTTTATGATAATTAGCGGTAGATTGTCTTTGTCAAATACGTAGATTTCAAAAACCTCAACGCTAAAATTTAAGCTTTCCAAGTGTTTCTTTAGCGCGTCCACGATTTGCGCCCGGACGTTTTGAGTCGGCGGGGGTGTGTTGCCCTGCGTTGGAACTTGTAGCTCTTCTATAAAATATTTTTTTGACATTATTTTTACTCCTCGCGCGAATTAAATCCGCGCTGCGGCGAGGAGTATTTATACTCCCTCGACCCACCTGAAGCACACCGCGACTTACGGTCGCGTCGTATTATTTGTAAAATCATTTTCTAAATTTCTCTTAAAAATAGTCTTTTTAGCACTTGACTTTCGATCACGCTTTTTGTGATTTCGTATCTAGCGCCCAAAATTTCGACTTCATCTTTTAATCTTAGACTTTTTGCATCCTCCAATGTGATTAGGGCGGTTATCTCCGTGCCTACCGCCCCATTTTCGTAAATAATCCTAGAGTTTGCGTTAAAATGGCATTTGATGAGCTTATCCGTCCTTACACATTTCAAATTTATGCTAAAGTTTTGATTTAAGATGCCTTTGACGTCGTTTCTCACCATCTCCAAATCAATCATTTATATTGCCGTTTTCGTCAATTTCTTTAGCCCCGGCGCTTTGTTTGCCTTCAGGCGGTTTTTTGTCGTCTTTTTTAGCTCCCTTGGCTTTATTGGATGCCGACTTTTTATTCTCTTTAGCATCTTTTTTCTCGTCTTTGTTGCTTGTTACTATATCGTTTTTATCATCGTAAGGCGCGATCGCTCCGATGGTTTGCATGCGTGCGATAAAATTTCTATCCGTTCCATCCGGTAGCTCGATGATGTCTCCCTCTTCGCAAAAATCAACGCCGATTAACGTGGCATATAAAACTATATATTTGCTCATTTTTTTCCTTTCTTTTTTACTTTGCAGGCGAGCCGAGCCCGCCTTTACACTAAATTTAAGCCGATGTTTTTGAGATAGCAAAGCTCTTCTCGCGTGCCAGCTTCGCGTCGATGTCGTAAAATGCCTGAAGCAAGACGTTTCCGCCCTCTTGCATTAGCGGCAGGATTTCAAGCGATCCAAACGCTCCGATCCAAATATCCTCAAAGTTTCCAAAGATCACATCGCCCGCTTTTAGGTTGTTGTTTTTGTAGTAGGCGTATCCTTGAAGGTCATTATCTCCGACGTCGATTAGCATGCGCTCGGTGCTGTTGCCGCGCTTCGTGCTTCGTAGCTTGCTGATGTCCGTTCCGTTGATAAAAAACTTCGAGTGCTCCGTATCAAGCCCCGCCGCATCTAGCTTGTCGCCGAATGCCAAAGTAAGCTCCAAAGTAGGCGCAGTCATGTATCCAGCGACGGTCGGCACTCCGCTTGTAGCAAATAGCCCTTTTACGACTCCGTTGCCGTAAAGCAGCGTTTGCTCTATCTTTTTGCGGATCGCGTCTTTTAGCTTTTTAAACGCAAAGCTTTCAAGCTCGAATGCGCTCATATTTAGCATCGTTCTAGTGATGACGATATTTGCGTTTAGTGTATGCGGGCTTAAAGCGATGCTATCAAAGGTTAGATTTTCGGCGTCGCGTCTTTTGCCCTCTTCAACGAAGTCGGCGGTAATGCTAGACGTATCGCGCGGGATAGTCAAATTTGCGCTTAGGTTCGGTAGCCACGTGCAAAAATTTAGCAGTTTGCTATCTTGTTTTAGTTGCTCGATGAGTAGATCGCCGCGGTATTCTCTATTTACCGCCCCGGCTGCGGTCGTCGTGCTTGTTACTCCGTCGGCGAAATTTGCTATAAACTCGTCCGGCAATGCAAAACGCCCGATCTCTTTGCCTCTGTATTCCATCTCACGCGACAAATCGACGTTTCTATCTACGGCTGATTTGATGACGTTTGCGAGGCTAAAGCACGCGCTATTATCTCTTTTTGAGAGGATATTTACGGTTTTTATCTCGCTTTTGGCGTTTAGTTCGGCCATTGCTTTGCTGAATTCGGCGTAGCTCTTGCCTGCGCTTATGGCGGCGAGCGCCTCTTTTTCTCGGCCTAAAATGTGAGCTAGCTCGATAATGTTTGCTCTAGCCTCTTCGCTTGATCTTACTTGCTCGTTTAGTTTAGCAAGCTCGCCGGCGCTTGGCGTTGCGGCTAGTTTTGCGCCCTCTTGCGGCGCGGGTTGTTCGTTAATCGGCATTGGCATATTTTCTCCTTTTGGTTGATTAAATTTCGATATTTTTGCGTTAGGGTCGGCTCCTTGCCAAACGGCCGAGAGCTCTACGATTTCGCCCTCGTAAATTTGGTAATGTTCCACCCCTTCTATTTTGTCCATTTCTTTTATTTTGTAGTTTCCAAATCCAACGCTCACGCTATCGCTAAGCCCGGCTTTGTATTTCGCGTAAGCTTCTTTTGAGCTAGCCACCTCATCGCTAAATTTAACCTTGGCCTTAAAATCTCCGTTTTCAAATTTAGTATCGATTATCGCGCCGATTGCATTTGCAAACGTGGGGTCATGGTCTAAATAAAGCGTTTTTGCGTTAAATTTAACCCTGCTAGTATCCACGCTTAGATAATATTCGTCGCCCCAGAAACTAACTCTTTTATGTAAGTTATTTTTTGAGAGCGCGATAAAGCTAATAGTTTTTGCTTCGTCGTCAAACGCCGCATCTTTGCCTAAATTTACGCTAAAATTGCGTGCGTCTTTTAAAATATTCTCATTCACGGCCACTATTTCCTTTCCTGATTTTTTCTATTTCTTGCAGTTTTTGCACGATTTGCTTCTCTTTTTCCAGCTCGTCGAGATAGGTGTCGTATTCGATCCCTTTTTCTCTCAAAACCTCGATGCGCGTTTTAAATCCGCACTCGATCGCTTTGGCGTTAGCGCTCACTTCCTTGTTTGGGTCGATATATTCCCAGCCTTGCGGCTTAAAACTAAAATGATCTAAAATTTCGCCGTATTCTTTGGGTGATATTCTGTTCATCAAAAGCTCGATTTTTAGCCATTCTTTAAAGATGACGTTGTGCATTTTGCGACGGAGGAAATTTTGCACGCGTTTAAAGCCCCTTCGCTCGCTCGTCGTGCCTTGACGAATCGAGCTATAATTTACCTCGCGCAAATCGCCCGTAAGCGTCGCGTAACTGATACCTAGCGATCGCGCCACTTCTTGGTTGGTGCTTTTTAGGAAAAACTCGATATTGGTCGGATTGTGCGGTTCGACAAATTTAGGCTCGATGCCCGCCTCCAAATACCTCATCGTGCCCGTTTCTACGTTTTCGGGTAGGTCTATTTTGGCGCTTTCGTTCGTTAGCTCTCCCGTGTCCTCATCAAATTCCGGAGCTATCCCGCCTATAACGCCCTCGTCTTTTTGAGTATAAAATCCCGTCATTTCGCTAGCAAGGCGCGCGCGGTTTAGCTCGGCTTTTTTAAATTTGTCTTTTTGGTGGATGTCGAAAATCGCCGTGGCTAGCTTTGAGTTGCCGCGCGTTTGCTCGGCGATCATCGGTTTTTTTATATGGATTATGTCTTTTGCTTCGATGCCGATGCGCTCGTTGTGCTCTCTTTTGACGAAATATCTCACCGGTGTAAGGCTAAATTTACTTTGTTTTTCTATGCCGTAAAATATAAATGCGCTCTCGTCTGTGTAGTCGCTGTCAATGCTTTCGGCACTTATTAGCTCCATTTTGAGCGTTTCGCCGCGCACGAGCCTAATAAACGCCTCGCCGTCTCTATAAAGCGCGTTTAGCGTTAACTCCTCGTAGTCCTCAAAATCATAAACTCCGTAAATGCAGCAATCCTCCTGCCATCTAAAAAATGCGTTTTGAATTTTGGTATTTAGATCTTTATTTTTGGTTGCGATGTCGAGGATAAATCCCTGCTCGCCCAAAACCTCGCTATCTATCATGTCGAAAAAACCGCTAGCAAGACTTACGGCGGTGCTTATGCTGCGCGCTTGATGGCGTAAAATTTTATTAGCGCGATCGGGTTCGATATTTCTAACTAGCCGGCTAAGCTCGCCTTGGTTGATCTCGGGGGCTTCGATGCTCGGGTATCTAAACATCTGCACCTTAACCTGCGGCTTAAAAAATCCGCTTTTGCCTTTGGGTTGTTTTTTGGAAAAAAGATTAAAAAATTTCATCAATATTTACCGCCAAAAACGTATTTAACGCTTGTTTTGCTTGCTCTCATATCTTTTATTAAAAGCGACTTTATGCGCCTTAACTCGTCTATTAGCTCAAGAGGCGAACGTTTTACTATTCTTACGTTGTCGATTTCGTATTCTTTGATTTCGACGCCGTTGCTTAAATTTAATATGACCGCGTCGATTGCTTCGTTTATTTTTACGATTTTCTCTCTCGGTTTTATGGCGTGCTCCTTGCTGGTTGCAAAGTCCGGCGAGCCAAAAGCACTTAAAACACGGCTGGGCGTTTTCCGGCTACGCTTCGCTACGCGCTAGAAATCCCCCCTCGCTCTGCTCGGGTCGCGTTGCTGATTTTGCATAAGCGCCATATTATCAAAATGGCTTTTTTGGTTTATACAAGGGATTTTTAATAATACTTGTGTATAATACACAATATAAGGTTTAAAAAATGAGCAAAAAAGATAAATTATTAAAAGAGCTTGAAAATAATCCGACAAACGTAAGATTTGAGATACTAGAAAAGCTTTTGCTAGATAGCGGATTTGAGTTAAAAAGCATCAAAGGATCTCATCATAGTTTTTCAAACGGCAAACTGCTAATCACGCTACCATATCACAAGCCTATGAAAATTTTCTACGTAAAAGCGGTTTTAAAAGCTACTAAAGGAGAGTAAAATGAAAAAAGATCTAGATTATTACTTAAATTTACCGTATAAAATAGAGTTAAAAAAAATCCCGCAAAGCGAAGGCGGAGGATGGGGCGCGTTTATGCCCGAATTTAACGGCATAGCATTTTTTTACGGTGACGGAGAGAGTAAAAATGAAGCCTTGGATGAGCTTGACGTAGCATTTAGGGCTGCCTTAGAAACTTTGATCGAAAGCGGTGCAATGATCCCAGAACCGATAAGCGAGGAAAAACGCGTGCGCGTAAACGTAAATTTGCCTAAATCGCTGCTTGAGGCGATTGATAAGGTAAGCTCAAATCGCTCTAAATTTCTAACCGATGCAGCGAATTTAAAACTAGCAGGGCTTTAGATTTAACTTTTTAAGCGTATTGTTTGTAAATTTTAGACTCTTTGAGCTCTTTTAGCGTTTCTTCTATTTCATAGTTTAGCGCGCTTTGTGTTTCGTCGCTCAAATTTACGCGCATTTTTATTTTATTGGGGAGGTTATAAAGCCTATTTGATAGCGTCGAGGCTATGTCGCTCAGATCCTTTTCAAGCTTGAAAATAGGTACTGCTTCGCCCCTTTTTTCAGCCAAAATCAGCTTTTTTATCTCGGCATCCGCAAATTCTTTCTGTGCCCTAGCTTCGGTTAGGCCGTAGGTGCTCGTAGCATTTGCTATTTTATACTCGATATAACTTTGGACGCACTCTTTTAAATCCCATTTGTTGCGCCCGATCTTAGTTATCACTCCTTCGTTTTCTAGGTCTTGGATACGCCTTTGGGTAAGAGATAAAATATCGCTTAGCTCTTTAGTCGTCACGTCCATTTTAACTCCTTAACACATGGTAGCGACATAGATGTCATTAGCATGCATCCTCCGATTTTGTAAAAAGCGATAATTCGCTTTCGCATTTTGCTTTTAATGCGCGTTTTTGCTCGGCGATGCTTTGGATGTGGTGCTTTAGCTTGAGGTTGCCCTTGGCAAAATTCTCTATGATGAGATCTATCATGTCACTCTTTTTCATCTCGTAAGCTTCGCAAAGTAGCTCAAAAGTAGATGCGTTGTCAATGCTGATCGTAAAATCGTATCGCGTTTTTTTGATTTTTAGATTATCATGGATTTTTATCATCTTTTGCCCTTTAACGCCAAATTTAGCATTTTTGCGCCGGCATAAGCCAAAAGCGTAATGTCTAGCGCCTCGTTTCGATCCCTGGTTTTTACCCATCGCAGTTTTAAATATCCGTTTTTGTCTTTGGTTTTTTCTATTTTTTCAGATGTAAGCTGCTTAAAAAACTCCTCTTTATAGCTCTCGCTAAAGTGAAAATAGCCCGGCCCCGCCTCGTCGATACGTAGCAATCGGTAGAGCTCGCTTTTGCCTGCATACGTTCCAATCGGCATAAATTTAACGCCCCTTTGGATAATTTTTATCTTGTTTAAAAAAGCAGCTTTACCGCTTTGCTCGCTCAGGCCTTTTGTGGCGATGAAGTTTTTATTTAAACTGACTAGGCGATAAACTCGCTCGGTATTAAATCCGCTATCGATTAGAGCAAGCGAGATAACAAGACTCCTGCCGTCTTCTTTTTTAAATTTCTTACAAAGATATTTATACGTATCCGCCCAAACTTTATCCTGGTCGGTATTGCCCCAAATTTGAACGTGCTCGATACAATATGCCTCTAGTCCCCTGCCCCAGCCGATGAAGTTTATCTCGGTGCGATTATCTTGAATATCCACGCCGGCGGTTATAAATTTAACCTCAGCCGGTAGGCTTTGATCGTTATAGCTCTCAATTCTATTTAAAAATTCGTTTTCGTCAATCTTGATCGCCGGTGGCTCGAAGCTCTCGCATTTAATAGTATTGATAAAGGTTTGAAGCTTAAGGTGGTTGTCTTTTGAACGATACCAATCCTTGACGACGTCCTCCATCGTGTAAAATGGGCTATAAAGCGCGTTTAGGAAAAACCCTGCGACGTCCGAGCGCGGATTGCCGGCGATCCACTCGCCGCCCTTTACTGCCTCGTTTTTTTGCTGCTCGGTCAAAAGCGCGCCGCATTCGCAGCACTGATAGCGCGCACTCTCAAAGATCGGCGCGTCGCTCTCATCTTTATCCCACGCTAAAAACTCAAATTTCATCGTTTGAGCAAAACCGCACTCCGGGCATTTGATATAAAATTTGCGCTGATCGCTAAGCTCGTATTCGCCCTCTATCGTTGAGCTACCCTTGACCGTCGGCGTCGAGCTTATAATGATTTTGCGGTCAAAAAATGTTTTTGTGCGCTTTTCGGCTAGCTCGATACTATCGCCCTCTTTGGTAGGCTCGCATCGGTCGGCCTCATCCACTAGCAAAATCTTAATCGGCTTACTGGCGAGCTTGCTCGGGCTGTTTGATCCTACCAGCGCAAGGTTGCCGCCTTTAAAGTTTTTGATTAGGATCGTATCGTTTGCATCGTTTGAGGTTATGAGATCGTTTAAAACATTGCAATCTCTAAACATCGGAGCTAAACGGCGTTTTGAATAATCCTTGGCGTCCGTATCGTTTGGGAGTAAAAATAAAATAGTGCTAGGCTCTTGATGAATAAAATAACCGATAGCATTATTAATCGTTTCGCTTTTGCCGACTTGCGATCCCCAAAGCAGAACTATTTTGCGGCGCTTAGGATTTGAAATTTCATTCATCGGCTCAACTTGATACGAAAATGCTTTAAATCTTCCGTAGTTGCTTGAGCTCTCACGGCTTAGAATTCTAAACTTCTCAGCCCACTGAGTTAAATTTAATTTCGGCTTGATAAAAATTGCATTTGCAAAAATATCGATAATTTTACCCATTACGTTTTTTTGATTTTATGATTTTTTAAAGGTTGGTTTGTAGTCAGTGGCTCTGTTGATGTCTTTATTTTAGCATTTTTTAGATAAAAATTCAAATTAAAAGCCCCTAAAATACGGATTTTGAGAATATTTCTATACTTTTTTATATAAAAATTATACTTTTTAAGTTTTTATCTCTTTTTTTGTTTAAATTTATTAATAAAAAGCCCTTAAAAACGAAAACGAACCCCCTTAAGTTTCATTATATCTCTCAACTTTTCGCGCGTGAGCCCCCGCAGTAGAAATATTCCCCCGGAAGAACCTAAGTTTATTTGAGCTTATTTGCACCGCTATTAAGAGAGGCTTGCACGTTACGTTTTTAGTTGGATTGCACGCTAACGTTTTAAAATAAACCGCTCACGCATCGCCCACGTCGCCGTTATAGGCGTTTTTTGTATCCGTATAGTTAAGCGGACTTTAAGCAAATCAATAACCCGCGAGTTAAGCGGACTTTAAGCGAGTGTATATCGGGAATTTATCGGAAATTAAGCTACCTCGCGCGCTGCCACGTGTATAAATTTAGCCGCCTGATTTGATACACTCCACACAAAAAAGGTAATAAATGTTAATCGTCATCGATCGTTATATTTTTGAAGTAAAGCACAATATTTTAAGCATATCAAAAACCACTAGCATAAACTTTGACAAGCAAAACACCATCACAAAGCCCGTTTATACCCACCTGGGCGGATACGAGGACGAGGTCAGTTTTGAGGCCGTGATATTACTTGAGGATATGGCGGAGTTTGCCGGCTTTGAGGAGCTCGTTAAGCTCGGTAAGCCGCTTGACATATCGACGTTTGACCTCGCAGACGATAGACGAATTTTTATTACCAAGCTAACACAAAGCGTCGCAAATTTTGTCAAAACCCAGCGAAACGGCGTAACCTACTATACGAAAAAATTGCAAATTTCGGGATATTTGATAGGAAGGGCAAACTAGGCGCAATGAGCTCTAATCGCAATCATCAAGTCCTTTTACGACTAGAACGCGACGTTATTAACGCCATGAATAGAACTTTAACGCGTGCAAAGAAAGAGCAACATAGCCACCTATGTAAACGCCTAAATATAGACAAAAAACTACTATCTAAAAGGCTAAAGCCATATCGAGCAAGACTAAACGATTTAAAAATAAAAATAAAAACGTTCAACGAAAAAATATCCATTAGAGATTTGAAATACGAATCGGGTAGCAACGGTAGCGCAAGAATAATGCCGAGACACGGGATAGTCATAACACTCAAGCACTATAAAATTCAGAAAAATAAAACAAATAAAAAAGATTTTTTTATTTCGCATAAACCCTATAAAATACCGGGCTTCATCACAAAAACCGCATCAAAAGAAGGCATCGTCTCAAGCTATAAAACAAAAAACGGCGTCAAGTATAGCGCACCCAGACCTTATACCACCATAACGCACATGAACGCCGCTATAGTCGATTTTACGCAAAAGGATATAGACGTTATCCTCAATAAAGCCCAAGAAATCTTTAATCAGGAGTTATCAAAATGAAATACCTAGCCAAAGACGGCGACACGTTAGACATGATCTGTTACAAACACTACAATAGCCTAAACGATAGCGTTTATTCACAGTTTTTGAGAGCAAACGAGCATCTTTTGGGCAAAGAAAAACTATCGGGCGGCGATGTCGTAAATTTGCCTGATATAGAAGTCAAAGCCGCAGTAAAGGTTACGTATCTATGGGATTAACGTCAAAATACCTCTCGCCGAGAGTGCAAATTTTTTATAACGGCGTCGATAAAACCTCGGCGATGGACTGGATCAACATCAGCATAACCGACAATGAAGGCAAAGACACCGACAAGCTTAATATTACGCTAGGATACGGCAGCCCAGCGCCGCGTTTTAAAGATAGTATCGAGATTTATATCGATGGCTTCTTTTTAGGGCACTTCATTATTGCCACCATTAAGACAAAATATAAAAGAATTTACGATATAGAGGCTATTTCGGCCAATTTTATGAGCTCATTAAAAGATCGCAAAAGCAGATCGCACATCAAGCTCAGTTATAAGCAAATCATCGAAAATATCGCCAAAGAGCACGGACTAAACACTAAGATAAATTTTGATCGTTCAAACGAAGTCGTAGAGCTTGAGCAGCACGACATGAGCGACGCCGCGTTTTGCGAAAAGATAGCAAATGACCTAGATTTAACCTTTAGTATCAAAAACAAAACGATGATTTTTATCGACAGAGACAAAGTTGCGGATCGCGTGGAATATAGCCTTAACGAGGATGAGTATTTGGAGCTAAATTTTGAGCAAACCGAAATCTCCAATTACGCCTCATGCGAGGTTACGTGGCGAGATACTAAGGCGGGGCAAGATAAAGTAACTATAGCCGGCAGTGGAGCGCCGGTGCTAAAAAGGCAGATTTTTTCAGCAGATAACGAGGCTGAGGCGCTCAAAATCGCAAAAAGCTATCTACAAGGCAAACAAAATAGCGTTTTTAAGGGCAATGTAAGATGTATGGGCGTGCCGTTTTTCGCCGGCGGATACTTAAATTTACAAATAGAGAGTGAAATAAAACGAGTCATCATAAAAAAGATCACGCACACCGTAAACAAATCATGGATCAGCGACATAGAATTTTTTTAAATTTAACGATTTTTGTTACGGTTCGATACACGATTTTATCAAAATTCAACCAAATTTTTTTACGGAGTTAAAACGGAGTAAAGCAAACCTTAAGAATATAAATGCGTGTTTTGAGTGCTTTTATGCTTACGTATTAA
>NZ_LIWS01000014.1:0-27063 GCF_012978835.1 Campylobacter sp. RM16190
ATACGCCTTAAAGATAATAGACAGATGCTGTTGGTTTAAATTTGGATCAAAAAGCTTTTATAAAAAAGCCCTTTTAACAGCATTAAGGGAGGCAAATACACCAAATGACTTTGCCAAAATCAAGCAGCGAATAGAAAACTTGAATAAAAAAATGGGCTTTAAATTTTCAAAAATATATAAAATTTGCTCTCAAAAATCTATAAATGCAGATAAGCTAGTATATGAGAACTATACCTTGTATTATGGACTTAACCACAGTAGGGTCTATGCTCATTTTTGGGATTTTGTATATTTAATCAAGGGGATAAAAAATGGTCTTTGATGAACTTAAAAAATGTATCCAAAATACTGATAAAAAGGAACTTAGTAAGCAACTAGGCTATGTGAGAGAAGTAAATTTTAGTAGAGCTTTGTTTAACTTGGAGCGTGCTAGTAGCTTAGATAACTTTTTTGGTTATGGACACTTTGACTGGTGTCATAGTTCAAAGACCTTGATTTTAGAGATTGGAAAGTTTTTTGGGCTTGATATTTTGAGTGATTTAGATGCATCTAGCAAGCTTAGAGAAGAAAAAGAGGCAAACAATCTCACAGTTAAAATTTTAACAGATTTTAAAGCTAAAAATGAGCCGATATTAGAGCTAAAGATGCTTACAGACCTTCAATATATTAGCCTTTATACGCTAATTGATGAGCTTTGTTTTAAAACCAAAAATGAAAAACTAAGAATAATTGGCAATTTTTTAGCAAAACATACCAAAACCAAGCCAAGATTGCCTATTTTTGGGAAGATTGTGGGATATGAGGTTGAAATTTTAGGAGAGAGTTTTGTGTTTGATATATGCGGAAAGGTTAAGCCCTAAAATTTAGGGCTTAGTTTAATCTAAGATATTTTTTCTACTTTTATTATAAAATTAACAAAAGGATAAATTTCTATAATTTCTCCTATTCTATTTTGATAATTTATAGGATCATTGAGTTTCCAAGTTATGACATAACTTGGCTTATTTGTTTCACATTCTCCATTGCAACAAGCATCATACAAACCTTGAGCATATTCTTCAGCGCTTTTATTTAAGATTTCTTGGTTAAATCCATTCTTTGACTTGTTAGACAAAAATGTTGGAGCTATAATAAATGCGATTTTATAACTATATCCTAAGTTTTGATAAAGATCCTTCAAGCTATCTTTTGTAATATCCGAAATTTGAATCATCGTCTTATTCAGTCTTTTTTTGGCATATCCATATAAAGATACATTTGCATTTCTATGGAAAAAGTGCTTTACTTCTATAAAAAAATTCCGCTTATTATACTCTGTTAGTATATCCACTCTTCTATTATTTTCTTTTAAATTTTTAAATGGTTCTTCAAGCCAAATATTACCTGTTACTTTATGAATTGCCGGTATTAATGCAGACATTGCACAACGCTCGTTGAACACAAAATGAAACTGCCTCCATAGCTTATATGTATTAAGTTCTTCATTGGCAAAATTTTCTACTATCTTATAAAAAAATTCATCTAGTCTATTATCTTTTTTCTTCATATAGTTCACAATAGCTATTTCTAGCTCCATGGACATCCTTTTAAAATTCATTTTTTATTAATTATATAATAAATTCCTAAACTTCAACTAGTTGATATGTACAAAATTTAATTACTAAAACTTATAATTTAGCCTCATTATTATTTTCTAAACAGCTTTTATATTAAAGCCAAACTCATCTTGGCCATACATATAATCTTCATAAAGCTCATTGAAAATTTTGTAATCAAATTCACCCTTACCAGCCATTTTTTCGGCAAATTTTATTATTTTATCCACTTTCTCCCATTCAAAATCTTCATTAGCTATAAAAATTTTATCTCTACACCCTTTATTTCACTCATTCTTATCCCTCTACCAAAAATACCTGTCATTAAAAATATCGCTTTCATTTCCAATATCAGGTAAATCTCGCCCATTAAGCAAAAGCTCAATAGCAAGTTTTCTATTGTCCAAATACCATAAAGCATCTTGAGCTGTATGTAAGATATTCTCAAAACTAATACACTTATCACGTTTGAGTTTAAGACACTCCAAGCTCATATTTTCTTGTTTGCACCTTAAGAAATTCTCAGCCAATACACCATATCTAATAAAACTATCTTTATCCAAATTTTCAAAGACATTTATGCAGGCCTGCTCTAAAAACTCCGGGGCAATCTTATAGATTAAATTAAGAGTGCAATCTAGTTCTTTGTGATTTTTATGCTCTTTTAAAAGCTCAACTATCATTTGACAAAGTGACTTTGCTGCATTAAAATCCAAAAAATTATTAGCTAAAATTTCAGTCGCATCTAACAACTCGTCATATTCCGCTTTTAAAGCCTTGTTTAAAACCATCCGCTTTATCCAAAGCTTTTTTCCAAAGATATGAGCTAGGGCTAATAAAAAATACACATTTTTATTTTTAGATATTTTCTTTGCAATTTTCTCCGCCAAATCCAGCTCATCAAAATCACAGATCAAAATTTCAAGCAAATCTTCGGCACCACCAAAAACTCCATCAAAGTCTAGTTTGAAAGATAAATTTAGCATTTCATAAGCCCTATTCTTGTCAAGTTTAGCCATCTTTTTTATAATTTTTGATATTTCGTAGCTTGAGCTAAAGCCACTTTTGTTCATATAGAGCTCAAAAGCACGTTCTAAAAGCTCAATTTTATTCTCACAAAAATCAGAAAGCTTTAAAAAATCACCAGAATTTTTGGCAATTTTCATTCCTTTTTGTATCGTGATTTGTTTGATTTGGGGTAGTTCTTTAAAAAGCCCAAAAAGTCCTTCAAGCATATAAAAACTATCTTGTTTTTCTATCTTTTTTGGTAAATTTAGAGCTAGCCAAGCATGTGAAACAAGTCCTAGCTTCAGCCCTTTTTTAAGAACTTTCCTACTAAAAAGTAAATCTTCATGGCTTAAAGCTTTTTGATAAAGCGACCTAGCAATATGGTGTTTTCTTAATGTGTATGCCTTTATTGCCATTTTGTAATAAAAGTAACCATATCCTGCATTATATTGAAGTGCATCTATAAAAAGCTTTTCTACTTCATCGCCAATAATCAATCCTATTTTGGCAAAATTTAGCATATTGTAGTAACAGTTTTCATCTTTTATATTTGACTTTGCTAGATCAAAAAGTTTTTTACACCAGGCAATATCTTTCCAAAATTTATGCACCCTAATAGCTAAAAATGCAAAGTCAGCTCCGCTTTGACACAAACTTTCCATAAAACAAAATATTTTTTTAGCTAAATCTTTTTGCCCTTTTTCAATTAGCCTTGTTCCCACGTCATCCCAAACAAAGATAATGTGCCACCTACGCGAAAATGAAGCTGTGCAAAGCTGCAAAATCAGATCAAATTCATCAACAGTAATCCACTTACCGACCATTCCTTCGAGCACACGAAATGGTATATCTTTACCTAAAGAATAGTCTGCATAATAAAGTCTAGAGATCTTGTGAAGCTTGTGTAGTTTTTCACAATTTGACATATTAAATCCTTAAAATCAATTATCAAATCTCTACAGCCTTGTATAATTATAAAAATTTTTCATTATTTTCGGATGTTTGAGTTTTTTAATGGCAGCTGATTCTATCTGCCTTACACGCTCACGACTCACTCCTCCAAGAGCAGCGCCTATCTCCTCGAGTGTGTATTCGCCACCGCCTTTTATCTTGGAGTTAAAAGCTATGTTTTTAACATTCAATACACTGACAATTTTTGATAGATCGCTATTTATATGCTTTAGAGCAAATTTTTGACTTTGATCTAGATTTTGTTCATTTAGCAGGCTTTTTACTTTGTTTTTTAGCTCATTTGCTTCATCTAAAAGATCTAAAATTACAGTTTTCATTCTTATTCCTTTATATAAAATTTTAATTGAATTTTTGAGGTTTTGTCAAACGCCTATTTAATTTATTCGTCAAACTTTAAAGCAATTTCAAGTGCCATCTCATCATCTTTTAAAATATCATGCACAAGCCTTGCAACATAGAGCCTATTATCATAATTTTGACACTTTTTAAGCTCTTTCTTTATACACTCTTTTGCCTTATCAATATCACCCAAATATCTAAAATATTCAGCTGCCCTAATCAATGAACAGTTAAAACCTAAAGCTTTTTCACAAGCAAGTCTTAAAATTTGCTCATCTGTTACGTTTTTATAAATTTGTCTAAGTATAAAATCACAGTCATCAGACCTTTTCACAAGCTTAACAGCCTTCAAATAAAGCTCATCGGCTGTTTCACAATCAAAAAACTCCTCTACTAAATAATCAGCTAACTCAATAAAATCCAAAGCATCTTTACACTTCTTTTCAAACATTCTATAAGGTTCCTTCATCCACTCACTATAGCCCATTAAACCCATAGCGACATTTATCCTATGACTTAAATCTTCAAGATTTTTAGCTTCATTTATCCAAATTTGTAATTTGCCTTTAACTAATTCACACTCACCAAAATACTTGATTAAAATTTTAGCCGTGAGTTCATTGAATCCTTTCTTTTGCTCTAAATTTTCTCTTACCATTTCAAATTCACTGCAATATTCACATAATGCGTCTAAAATAATCTCACTATCTTTAAATTTTCTAAGCCCGTCAAGCAAAAACTCACGCGTAACTTCCTTTCCAAAGCACTCATATATGAATTGCGCCGTCTCGCTAAATTCACTTGGGTAGTTAGCTATTTGCATTAGCTTTTTGGTTGCTAGGGCTCTTAAATTTTCGCCCTTTTGGCTAAATTTGGCAAGCTCTAAAATATCTTTAAAGGCTTTAGTTTTATCAAGCCAGATATGCGCAAAATAAAGAGCAGTTTCTCGCTCAATGACATCCTTGATGTTTTCTAAAAAATAAACTGGACAATATTTGCTGAGTTTTAAAGCTTTTAAGATATAACTTTTTGCAATAGAATAAAGCCCTAAAAAATCCACAATACCATCAAGTCTATAAACCTCAAGTCCCATTTCGTAGTAAAAATGTGGATCATACTCACTATACGTTAATGCCTCTCTAGCCAAATTTATACTTTGTCGCTCGTCTAACACTCCAATTTCAATGAAATTTAGCATATTGTAATGACAGTTGTGAGTTTTTGTTGCTTTCTTACCAAACTCATAAAGTCTTTTACACCACTCTTTATCTGCTAAAATTTCATTAATCCTAATAGCCAAAAACGCATAGTCATACCCGGTTTTACAATAACTTTGCATGATTTCAAGCATTTTTCTGGATCCTGCCAAATCGCCATTTTTAGCCATCATAGTAGCTAAATCGTCCCACAAAAATAGATTGTGCCCACTTCTTAAGCCAATGTCTAAATATTGCTTAAATACTCTACTAAAATCATTGCCAAGCTCTTTCTTTAAGTGTAAAATTGCCGGTTTTTCATCAATCTCATAATCTAAATAACGATATCTACAATGCGGACAAAGCAAGTGAAGTTTTTCTGTATTCAATTTAAGCCTTTTTGGAGTTTATATCTGTACATACAAATTTGGCTTAGTAAAATTTTAGGGGATTTACTAAATTTTCTAAAAATTTATGCAATTATGTATAGATTTGTAACATTTTTATTCATTTTACATATCAATAGTTACCAAAGAACTACTTTTTGGTTCAATCTCGTCTTTAATCTCTGGTAAATATTGAGAGATTAATTTTAAAGTTGGGCTAAATTGTTTTACTATTATTTTAAATAAATCTATTGCTTTGTTTTTAAAGCTATCAAGGAGGCTTATTTGTGATTTTAGCTCCTTATTTTCATTCCTTATTTTTGAATTTTGCTCTGAGATATTTTGTATGTTTTCAAATAACTCATCCAATTGATTTTGCTGATGATGAATTATTTCGCTTTGATTGTTTATAGTATACTGATTTTCATAGATTATGTTTTCTAGATTTTGTATCTCATTTTGTTTTGCGATTATTGCTTGATCTTTCTGCTTATATTTATGTATTTGCTCTTGCAATTTTTTGTCTAGGTCACTGTTTTCTATTTTTAATATTTGATTTTCTTTTACAAGCAAAACAACATCTTTAGTTGCATCCATAATTTCTTTTTGCTGATTGTTTTGCTCTGTCAACTGCTTAATTTGTGTAGCTTTCATAGTTATTTCTTGAGTCAAATTTGATATTGTTACAGATTGTTCTTTGGCAGTATTATGAATATTTGACAAATTCTGCTTTAAAGATTTATTTTCTATTTTTAGCTCATCATTTTCACTCACAATAGCTAAATTTTGAGTTTTTATTTTATCTAGATCTAACAATTCTTTCGTTAATTGCTCGACTTTTGCATGTAGCTTTGTATCTGAATAAAGATAAATTTTATCTGCAAATTCTTCCTTTGCTGCTTTAAAAATTGTATCCATAAGAGGTATGACATTCTTTTTTTCAAATCTATAAAATTCCTCTCCAAAAAATGGTTTTTCTTTGGTAAAAAACTTACCGATCAAACTTTTTATTTTATTTTTTAATGAATTTTCAAACTCTTTTTCTTGCTTGTACTCTCGCTCGGTCTGGTGCATTTCTTGTAAAGTTTTGTGCTTACTCTTGGTGCCATTTACACCGCGTATAGCAATACCGGAAAAAGCCTGAGCTAATAAATCCTGCAAACTAGAACCAAATTTTGACATTTCTTTTTTGCCACTAAAACGCAAATTTGCATGTTTCTCCATGTCATAGTTTGTAAAAATAATTTGGAAATGCTTAGTCTTTTCATAATTGTGTTCAGCTACAAGCAAACAATCAACTTTATATTTTGCTGAGTACATGTTAATAAATCTAGTAATTTCTTGGGTAAAATCATGATTGTTTATTACATTAATTTCAGCTTGGCTTAACCCCTCTTTTGCATCTTTTCTTCTTTCACTTCCAAAGCTGACTACTATCTCACTAAATGGTGTCATATCCTTTCGCCAAGATTTTTTCTTAACATTTCCGTTTTTAGTAGTATAAGTTTGCTTTTCATAGTCGGTTTTAATGTTTTCAAAATAATCATCAACTACTTCATTTATGTGTTTTTCATTGCTATAAATTTGATGGTTAAACTCTTTGCTATTTTTACTCAATAAAGACATAACCCCATAAGGCTCCGTGCGAACCCAATATCGATTAAATTTAGGTTCATGTCTTAAATATCTTATGTTTTTTAGTTGATTACTTTCACGGATATTATGACGATACCTTTCACATGCTTTTTCTTTTGTAAGAAAGTCACATCTGCCGCATAAATTAATATTAAAACCGTTAACAACTAGCATTTTTAATCTCTGTTATAGTTGGTACCGTATGAGCTTCAAGCCATGCATCAAGCAGCATCCTGTCATATCTTATTATACGGTTGATTTTTACATATGGTATTATGCCTTTCATTCGATATTTTGCTTGAGTGTTTATAGCTATTCCATAAATTTCTTTTACCTCAAAAGTCGTAAGCCAACGTTTTTCACTTAATTCTGCACTATTCATTTTAAATAATCCTAATATTATTTTTGAGAATAATAACGTAAACATAATTTTTAAAAACACATTTTTTTATTAAAAATTTTAGTTTTTTTGAGGAAATTCTATAAAAAATAGAATATTATTTATTGTAGTTCCATATAGGAGAAGGTAATTTTTTTAGCTCTTGTTCATGTATCAAAAAGTCTATTCCTTCATCAAGCGCTATAACAAAATCATTTCTATTAATACGCTCAGATATTTTTAGATTATTTGTCCGCGATAAATAATCTAAACAGCTATTTATTTCATTAATATAACTTTTATAATTAATTTGTACACATGCAATAAAATTTACTTCTATTCCTAGACTCAAACCTTGGTCTATTAAAAGCCACATGCTATCTAATGTTTTTTTATATTTTTTGTTTTTAAAATAAAGAATGCTATTGATTTTTGTAGTAACATATAAAAAGACTAAATATCCAAGGAAATGCAATAACCCATCTTTCTGTTTAAAAGAGACAAACAAGTCGTTTATTTTTTCTTGTCCGAAACCTTTTTTGCAAGTCAAATTTTTTAAATTATTAATCTTTGTAGCTTTATCTTTACTACTATAATATATTAAAATTTTAATATATTCTATCGTTTTTAATAAATCCATATGCTCATCATTAATATTAACAAACATGTAATTTTCAAAAAATGGAACAAGTCTATCTCGAGAGTAGTCTATAACTCTATCAACATAATAGGAAGGCCACAAAAGCAAATTGACATCCTTATGAAATACTTCAAAACAATTATAAAAAGCAGATTTTTGGATAATATCTATTACTCTATGTGGATTAGTCTCAAAAACTACAGCATTTCCGTCTAATTTATTCATAACTCATCTTTATACTACAATATTTTCTAACATCTCAAGTGCCTTGCAACTATTATTATAAGTATCGTATGTGACGTAGTGTTTGTATGTCACGCCGTCTCTTTTGTGCGTTAAATGATCTTTAATTATATCGCTGTTTGCTCCTAATTCCTCAAGCGCAGAACTGCTTATATGTCTTGTCCCATGCAATTTAAAGTCATCAAAACCTACAAATTTATCAAGTTTAGCTTTTTGCCTATCTGTATTCTGGATGGGTTCGCCAGTTTTTGGGTTTCCAAATACAAGACCGTGTTTATCGGCTGGTATTTGCAGAATAGCATCTTTTACGAGTTGCGGAAGCGGCTTTTTATAATCATTTCCATTTTTAGTATCTAGCAAATAATATACATCATTTTGCAAATCAATATTTTCCCATTTTAAGCTAGTCACTTCACCTTTACGCCTGCCATATAGACACAGCAAGAAAAATCCTCTCCAAAAAGGATCATCTTTATATAGTTCCATAATCGCCATTTTTAGCTTATAGAATTTGTCAACTGCATCTTTTACTATAATCTTTTTTGTTTGTGAAGTTACTTTTGTAAGTAAGCTACAAGGATTTACTACTATTAGCTGATTTCTCAGTGCTATATCAAACATTTCTCCCAAAATTCGTCTTGTGTTGTCATATGCCGTGCGTTTTGACAATATTTGTATTTTTCCTACTACTTGATTAAATTTTCCGACATGCATTAAATTATATATGATTTCATCTATCTGTGCAGCGATAACATCTATAACAATTTCTTTACCAATGCTATCCTGTAAATAAGTCTCATAAAATGCAATGTCGCTAGCGACTGACTTTTTACTGCTATCCTTTTTGCTTTTCCATAGCTCAAATAGATCATTTACTCTGGTGGTGTCTTTAAATTTTAGACCTTTTGCTTGCTTATTTATATTTTCTAACCACTTTATAAGCTCTTTTTTGGCTTCAATCTTATACTCTCGTTTACTCCATCCACTACGTAAATCCAAAATAAGTACTTTCGTAAAGTATTTGCCACTTATGACTTTTCTCAGCAAAAATACATTTGGTTTTGCTTTATGTATAAATAAGCAAGTTTCAACTTTTTCGTAATCACGTTTATTAATCGCCATTTTAACACCTAATACAATAATCCAAAAAGCCAAAGCGGTATCTTATTGCCGCTTCCAACCTCTATCTCATCGGTAGCTATATATGAGTTTTCAATATCCTTTATCTGATCAAACCCTTTATTTTTCCCACCGACTTCAAATATAAATTTGTCATCTACGATAAAGTCTCCTTGTTTTGGGATATTTAGCTTATGTTTTATTTTTAGTTGATTAGCAAAAAAAGTTTCTCTTATAGTGCCTACCTTACAATCATTGCCGTAAGCATAAATTAAATTTGTGTTATTCATATATATTTTTGCAGGTTTTACTAACTTACTAAGTCCTCTGCTTTGCTCATCTATCATATTAACCAGTCTTGCATCGTTTAAATAGGCAATATAATCATATAGTTTAGCCCTGCTTATCTCAGCAAGAGCTGCGATTTTAGTATAGTTCACTTCAAATGGCTCGCTTTGACAGACTACTTCAAGCAGTTTTTTAAGCTTATAAGTATATTTTTGCTCAACCAGACCCAAAGATGTTAGATCGACATCTATGCTTAGATTAATAGTATTTAATAAGCTTTCATAGTATGAGCTTTGCTTATTAAAGTAAAATGGATAATAACCAAATTTAAGATATTTTTTAAATTGACTTAGCTTTATTTTTAAATCATTCGCGATTGTCTGATGATCTTTTAGTATAGTTTCTAAACTAAATTTATCTATTGTCATACCGCTTTCAAGCTCTAAAAACTCTCTAAAACTAAGACCTTCTAGACTAAATACACTAACTCTACGCGATAAATCACTCTTTGCATTTAGTATGCTTACGGCAGATGAGCCTGTAAAAATTACGCTCAAAGGACTCATGTCGTATATGGTTTTTAAGTGTGCAGCAAAATCTTCGTATTTATGTACTTCATCCAACAAAAGATATTCTCCGCCACTGTCTACAAACTCAAAGGCAAGTTCACTGAGGCTAGTAGAGCCTAAAAACGGATAGTCAAGACTTATGTATAGAGCTTTTTTGTTTTGAGCTTTTAATTCAAGTAGCCTTTGAAAAAGCATTGTGGTCTTACCTGTACCACGGGCTCCTACTACACCGATAAGCTTTTCGCTAAAATCAATTTCATTATATAAATAACGCTTGTATGTCGTATTAAAATTTTTAAGAAATCTATCTTGATACTGCTCTATTAAATTTAACATTTTTATCCTTTTATGTAATCGTCTATAAGTGTAGACAATATTAAGGCATGGTAGCATGAAAATTTTAAATTGTCAACGTCTATGAACGTTTATGATATAGTATTTTATTTAAAAATTTATGCTTAAAATTTAATATGTGATGTAATACGGTTATATTATAAAAATAGGCTATGTTAAAATATAGTATTGATTATGATATTTTAGATTTCAAAAAATGTAACTAAATATTGTATAAAAGACGATAATGTCTGAAATCAACAATCGATGTCAATAGCTTCTAAATTTGTAGTATATCTTTGGCGTTTTACAAATATAACGATTTATATTAGTATTTTGTCAAGAAATAATAGAACTTATAAATAAGAGTGTAAATCATAGACTCAGCTTATGCCGAGTCTATGATCTTTGAATTAAGCTATAGCTATATTAGCATTGCCTAAAGCAATTTCGCCTTCCAAAATACCTATTAATGTAATATCGGCATCATCATTAAGACCATCGCCACCTTTAACATCTACAAGGTAAAGTCCTGTTTTGTTATCACTTCCTATTATAGATATTATTGCTTTTGTTTCAACTGCTAAAGCATCTAAGCCTGTCTTATTAAAAGGTTTACCATCAGCATCAAATAAATCATCAAATTTTATTTGATCTGCTGCTTTAGGACTTCCTTTTATACTATAAATTTTGTTTCCTGCAAAACCTTGTTTATTGGCATCGGCCTCTATTGCTTTCTCAACAGTAGATGCAGTTACACCTAAAGCTCTAAAATCTATTTTATCATCAGCAGCAAAGCCCACTATAGCTAGCTTATCTTTAGCCAATACTTTGCCAAGCGTAATAGTATCAACGCCTCTGTTTTGAGCCAAATCTAAAGTAAGCTTATGATCATATGATTTTATGTTAGTTAAATTGATACTCTTTGCGTCCTGTGATTCAATATCTGAAACTTTAATATTTTGACCAAGAATTATGCCTATATTTTTTTCACTGATTATGCCAAATTCCTTAGAAGTAAGCAAAGTGTCAAGATCTATAGTTAATTCTTCTATACTATCAAATGTTGCCTTATCAAGATTTGCTTTATTAATTGTTTGCGCCTCATCACCCGTACTATTAATTGTTATCTTATCCTGATCATTAGCTTCAGTTCCTTTAAATACAACATCTTTTATAGCATTTCCATCTTCTTTAAAGTTTTTGGTCTTGGTTATACCTGATTCAAGTTGCTCTACATATACTTTTTTATCAGCTTTAGTAACCTTAAGAGTATACTTATCCGCTCCTGCTTCTGTTGTTACGTATTTATTACCGCTCTCTTCAACAGTAGCATTAACATATTCCGCACCTTTTAGCAGGTTTTTGCCTTCAACTTGTTTGTATGCTTTTGCAAATTGATATTGCGCAGCAGCTGTTAAAGTAAATTCCTTACCGGAGATAATAACTTTATCAATTTCAACCGTATTTATTTGCGCAGGATCGAAATCCTCAGGAATTTTCACATTTAGCTCAGCTCCATCTTTTACTTGGATTTTCATAAGCTTTCCGGCTTCTAATATAAATTTAGCCTCATTGTTTTCTGCAAAATTTGATAATTCTTTTAACTTAGCATCAGGAATTGCTTTAATAGTAGCAAAATCTGCAGGGTTTTTTAGAGTATATACAGGATCAGAGTCTGCTTCCCCTACTTTTACTTTTATTACTTGATCATTACTATTAAAATAGTATTTCTTAGTGTCAATTTTTATTGCGTCAAGCTTATTCTGATCGTTTGCAAATATCGTATTTGCACCAATAGTTCCATTTACAACTTTTCCGTTAATTAGAGGAAATTTCACATCACCTACTGCTTTTTCGGTAATACTTTCAATGCTTGCCAGTTCCGTTTTTTCAGCATCTGCTAATGCATACTCTCCGGCAGCTATTTTTATTTTCTTTACTTTAGAGTCGGCTAAAACTATGCTATGTCCTTGTTGCTCAGTATCATTTATTGAAAAACTATTGTCTGCGATAGCAGCTTTTGATAAGTTGGCGTAGCTTGCCTCTGTATTTCCCGAAGGAATAAATCCTTTTGTATCTTTAAAAGCCGCTTGTAATTTGCCATCTTTAAGTATGAAGTTTATCTCTTCCGCTCCATTTTTAAATGTGGTCGCTTTAGTATCGGATTCTTTTACAAGCACAACTTTATTATCTAATGTTGCATTTGGTTCTAAATCATCAGATTCTTTATCTATCTCATATAGTTTATTATCTTCTCCAACTACAAGTGTTTTTCCGTCATTTACTGTTCCTCCGGTTATATCGACTATATACTTACTGTCGGCACTCTTATAGACATTTGTATCTCCGTCTTTTTCAAGGATAACGGCTTTAAACTTATCTGCCAATAGCTTAGTTATTTCTACCCCTTCTTTATTTTTTGCCTCTTCAAAAGCCGCTCTGGCATCTTCTGCTACCTTTTTCAAATCAGGATTTGTCTGATCATGAGCAAGGATTTGGTCAGCAGCTTCAAGCTCAGCGGCTTTTAAATCCACATTTGCTTTTATTATGGCAATCTTATCATCCTGTATTTTTCTTTCCGCTTCTTGTTTTGCATGCTTTGCATCATTTTTTGCTTGTTCCGCTTTATTTTTTGCTTCGGATGTTTGTGCATATACCTTATTTGCTTTATCCAAATTTTCCGCTGCTTTATCTATAAACTGTTGTGTTGTTTTATCTGTTGGTTGCAAGTTTTGTAAAGCTGCCAAAGCTTTGATCTTAGCTTCTACAGATGCTTTTTTTTCAGGAGTATCCATAGCTAGATGATTCTTCGCTTCTTCTATTACTTCTTCAATTGTTTTTTCTCCAACATCGCCTTTACTGTCTTTTATAACATTTTCTACAGCCTTATCAAAATCAGCTCTATCAAGAGCCTCTTTGGCATTTTTTATAGCGGCATCAAGAGCTTTTTCCTTAGCTAAGAAATTTGCTATATCCTTTTCGTCTTTTGCGACCTTTTTCTCCTCTTCAGCTAAATTTGCTTTCTTTTCTGCTACGTTAGCCTTATTTATTGCCATGTCTCTTTCGAGAAGAGTTATGGTATCTGGAAGCTTTTCTATCTCTTTTTTGGCAGCTTCTAATTTAACTTTTTCAGACTCGACTGCACCGGCTATCTGCTGATTAATATCTTCTAGCATTTTTTCTTTATTATTACCGTTTGCAGGTTTTGTTATCACAGTTTTTACTATAGCCGTTATATCTTTTTCTAGTTTAGCTAGCTTTAGCGCTTCATCTTTCGTTTTTAAATTTTCTTCCGCCTCTTTAGCTTTTTTATCAAGCTCTTGCTGTTTGATCTCATCAGGAGTAGGTTTTGGGCTTGGACTACCGCCTGAACTTCCACCGCTTCCGCCGCCTGAATTACCGCCGCTACCGCCAGGAGGTGTTGGTGTAGGAGGTGTTGGTACGGAAGGATATATATTGGTATCTACTGTAGTCGAGTTTAAGGCTTTCTCTATTGCCGCACTATCCGATGATGGGAATATCGCTTTTAAAGAATCTGCAATTGTTTTATCATCAGATATTTTTAATTTTCCTTTAAGCGCTTCTTGTTTAATAACTTGAGCTATTTGAGTTGGAGTGCTTGTATCTTTGATGTTTTTTAATATCGCATTAAATCCGGAAATTTTTTCAAGAATTGTGCCTGATTCAGGAACATCTGCAATTACTTTTGATACGGCTTCAGCTGCTTTTACTTTGTTTTTAAATAAATTTTGAGCTTTTATATCCTCGGGTTTTGTGTAAGTATTGTTGGCTGCCGCTTTAAGCATTTCAGTTACTATAAACGCTTTTGAATTGCCTGTATTTAATTTATCAACCCAAAACTTAACACCCTCCGCATCTTCCGCACTTGTTTTATTAAACAAATTTTTATAGATGTGATTTACGAAATCGGCATTAGCCTCTTTGCCAGCGAAATACTCTTTAGCCGGCTTACTGTCAAGCATCATTTGAGAAAGCTGAGTTATATCCAGCTTGTTTGCATTTGCAGTATCAAGCCAGAATTTATGACCTGCTCCTTCAGGTGCTCTGTTGAACATTGTAATATATAACGAACTTACATTACTACTTGTTATTGACATTATACTCCTTTTAAAAATAAAAATTTCGACAGACGATTATAGTAGTTTTTTGTCGGTTTGTAAAGTATTTTGGCCATTTACTATATTAAAATATAGAAATTTAAAAAATAAGATTTTTTATTACTATTAATATATATAAACTAAAATATATTATTAAGCTATAATATTTTATGTCTTAATTTTAAAAAGTTCTGTTAAAATATAGTGTTGATTGTAATATTTTAATTCCAAAAAATACAACTAAACATTGTGCAAAAGACGATAATGTCCGAAATTAGAAATCGATGTAAATAGCTTCTAAATTTGTAGTATATCTTTAGTGTTTTACGGATATAACGATTAAGATTAGTATTTTTTGCCAAAAAATATCAATGAAGTATTTTAATAGAGCCTAAAAATATATGGAATAAAATACAATGAAAGCTATTTTTAAATATAAAAAATTATTTTATTTGAAATGGCTATATATTTATGCTTAAAAGCATATCAATGCATTTTATAGTTGTCAATGATTATAAACAGATACAATCTGCTTATTTTAGATTAACAATTTCAGACAATGTGATATTTAATTTCTTTTTTAAACTTGAAAATCTTATAATCAATACTTTATTTTAACAGAGCCTTTAAAAAATATAAACACACAGATTAAAATCTGCATGTCGAAACAAAACACACAGATATACAATTTAAAATGGGTGCCATATTAGGTGCCATTTATTTAGGCATTTTTAGCAATTATTATAAATTAATATAAACATAATACCTAGTATTTTAGGGCTATATACAACATTATAAACTTTAAGAAATACTCAATAATTCGATTCTGCCTCTAACCACCATCTACTATTTTTTACAATCTAAAGCACTCTAACAAACCCCCTAAAATACGGACTTTGAGAGATTTTAACCCTCTAAAACAATCTAAACTAAACAGGCAAAGCCAAAGATTTAAAAACATTTTAAAAATATTTTTGGCAAAATTCTAAAAGTCAAGCGAAAAAATATTTTTAAAACTCACAAAATGCCCTATTCATCGGGCTTACAAAGCACTCCAAAAAATGTTTTAAAACGCTTGAAACGCCTAAAATAGGTATTTTGAAAGCTTAAAAAATACTCTAAATGAGAAAAATATTTTTAAACCTCATCAAGCTCCGTATTTTAGGCACTTAACGAGCATAAGACAGCGATTTTTAAAATATTTTTGACGGGTAATTTGATCCGAGAACTCCAAAAAATATTTTTAAATTGTCTCAAATAACGTATTTTAGGGAGTTAAGGCGATATGTCAAGAATAGTAAAGCCCCTTACCGATAAGCAGATAAGAGAAGCCAAGCCGAAAGACAAAGATTACAAGCTTACAGATGGCGACGGCTTAGGACTAATCGTAAGCAAGACAGGGCGCAAACGCTGGGTATTTGCTTTTATTAGTCCAGACACGGGCAAACCAAACAATACGGGGCTAGGCAATTACCCTGCTTTATCATTGGCGGAAGCTAGAGAAAAGCGAACCGAACTTAAAAAGCTAGTAATGAGCGGAGCAGACCCGATAATTGATAAGAAGCGCGCCAAAGCTCAAAGAATAAGCGATCATAACTGTAGCTTTGAAAAAGTCTTTAATGAGTGGCTGGAACTAGAAGCTAAGAGCATATTACCACAGACGTTAAAAACAAAGCGAGGGCGCATAGAAAATCACGTAATGCCGATACTAAAAGACAGGGGCATAAAAAGCATAACTCACGCCGAAATAGCGGTAATACTCAAAGAAGTATCAAAGGCAACCCCACAGACTGCCGAGATAATCAATCAAATTTTAAACCGCGTCTTTTTATTTGCCGTATCAAGTGGCTACACGGATATTAATATTATGGGCAATATTGACGCTAAGTCAATCATACCTAAAACAAAGGTGGAGCATTACGCTAAATTGACCGAGCGCGAGGACTTGAAAGCCTTTTTTAACTCTATTTACGACTACCCACATTTTGAGACGATTAAAAATGCGATGAAGCTATGCCTACACATACCGCTAAGAGCTGCGCCGTTATCGCGCCTAAAATGGAAGTATTTTGATCTTGAAAAAAGAATTTTAACAATACCAAGAGCCGAGCAAAAAATTAAGCGTAGCGAAATAGGCGATTTTAAATTGCCGTTAAGCGATGAGGTTATGCGAATACTCCAAGATCAAGCCAGACTAAGCAGAGCATACGAATACGTCTTTATTAATTCACACTTTAAAGACTGCATTCACAAAGACACAGCCACAAATGCAATTAAGGGCTTTGATTTTAGAGATAGACAGACGGGGCGAGTGGTAACGCTCCATAGCTTACGGGGTATTTTTATGACGCAAGCGTTTAATAATATGCAAAAGCACAAAGTAAGCAAAGAGGCTATTAAAAAAGTGCTTGATCATCTACACGGCGATAGAGTGGATTTAAGCTATTCAGAAAAAGCAGACTTTTTAGACGAGCTTAAAATCCTGCTTGACTGGTGGAGCGATTACATATTAGACATAAAAGATAATTAGGAGGGGTGAATGATTACAGAAGCAAGAAAATTAAAATTATCTGAAATTATCTTTAGTAATTTAGAGCATTTAGAGGCTGGATATTTAGAATTTAACGAAGAAAATTTTATTTTTAGAGATTTAAGTGAAAATCAAATATACGATTTAAGAAGAGCACTTGATTTTACGGACCACTTAAACACTTACGGCTTTAAGCAAAGTGTGACAAAAGGGGTTGGAGTAGCAAGCGGCAATAGTTTTAGTGAACGCGATTTTTTAAAAATTAAAGTTTTAAATAAAGACAGTGGTAAAAAAGAAACTATTCAATTAACGCACATTATTACAGATACGATACAGACTGACGAGGATAGTTTTTTAAAATTAAAATTTTACTCACGAATACCTGATTTTT
Organism: Campylobacter sp. RM16190; assembly: GCF_012978835.1. Taxonomy (NCBI): domain Bacteria; kingdom Pseudomonadati; phylum Campylobacterota; class Epsilonproteobacteria; order Campylobacterales; family Campylobacteraceae; genus Campylobacter; species Campylobacter sp. RM16190. Next base: position 17,745 of record NZ_LIWS01000014.1, read on the forward strand.
GTGAAATTCCAAATTTTACTAAAAATAAGGCATTTGCATTCTACCCGCCTATTTTCGAGAAAATAAGAATAATAGAGCGAGATGATAGCATAGCCTACAATGAAACTTTTGCGCGCGCATTTTGCGAAGCGATACGCGAATACGCAACTTTTTTAAAATTTATTTACAAGCGCGACAACAGCAGAGTTTTAGATAATAAGGCTCCGCTAGATGTTGAACTAAAAAATAAAAAGTTTAAAAATATTATCAAGCAAGTTAATAAAACCAAAAAGCTATTTTTAGAAATGCAAGCAATAAGCGCATACCAAGCACAAATGGCACATGCTAGAAGCCCGCATGATTTTTTAAAGGCAGTTAAAAAAAGCGATAAAAACCAATCCGATATTTTAGAAAAGTTAGACGAGCTTTTAAATATTTTGGACAAAGAAGCCCAATATCAAGATAAAATTAGCAATGTTACAATAAGTAGCGCGAATAATAAATTTTCAAATAGTATTTTAAAGCTTTGTAATCGAGTAAAGAAACAGGGCATTAGCGAAACGGACTTAAATAAATCAGTAGAAAATTTACGCACTACAATTAGAGATTTAGCAAATTACAGTTTTAGATAATATACGAATAAATAAATTCTCTTAAAAAACATTAGAGAATTTATTTATTATTTTTTTTCTAATTCAAATTCTTATTTTTTATTCATTTTTAGACACGATAATTTTATTTTTAAGTTCGATTTTAACGTAGTTTTTGCACTAGATTAAAAATCAATTTCGAGCCATAATTAGCCTAGTTTTGCAAAACTAATACACATATTAAAGGCTAAACGATGAAGCAAACCGAACTCAAACCAAAATACTTAAGAGCGTCGCAAATCGCACAGATTTACGGCATAGGATTAAGCACAGTGTGGTATTTTGCTAAACAAGGCTTTTTAAGACCTATTAAATTCAGCAAAAATATTACCTTTTTTGACCCCTCCGAAGTAGAGGCGTTTTTTATGAGAAAGGGCGCGTAATATGGCTAGATTTAAAGACGAAGCCGAAGCTGGATTATACGGGCAATTTCACGCCTATTTACAGCTAAAGCACCCCGATATTTTAAAAGTAGCATTAGAAAGCGGAACGAGTGAGCTACACAAAGGAGTTAATCAGGGGCTAGAGGTAGCTTTTGATTTATTTCAGGCTTACACGGAAGCTTTTAAGGGCAAATTTGCAAAAACTGCGGCTAAACTAGCCGATACCGACGAGGAAGCGCGCGAGCAATATACGAGAATGCTAAAAGAGTGCTACCCTCACATATTCGAGGAAACGCTAAATAGTGGCAATATGAAAACCGCAGATTTTAGCGGAGTAGCTTTTAACTTATTCTTAGCGTTAGTAGAGCAAGGCAAACAGCTCCAAAGCCTACAAGATGAGAATAAAAGGATAATTGAGACCTTTTTTATTCAAAGGAGCGCACACAATGAATAAGTTAAATTTCAAACCTAGCAAAGTGTGCTTTAGTGCAAATGATGAGGTTATGCTAAAAGCTTTTAAAAGGCACTTGCATAACTACAAAGTGGCAAGCCTAGACGGAGCCGATCAGTCTTTGTTGGATTGTGCATTTGATTTATTTCACATAGTGCAGACACAGCGAGAAAGCATTAAAACCCTAGAGGTTAAAGCAGGCATAAGAGAGCCGAAAAAGGACAAAAATGAGAATTAGTAGACATAAAAAGACACTATTAAAAATAATGCTAGAGCAAGGGCGCGTAACGGCTGGACAAAAAAACTTAGGCATAAGTAACGCTAATCAGTATTTAGGCGACCTTAAACGCGAAGGAGTGATTAAAGACATACAAGCCAACGGGGAGCGTTTTAAATGGTGGTATATCGTCGATTTTGACAAAGCCAAAAAGAGAACAGGAGCTTAAAAATGAGTGCAATAGTAGCATTTAACAATCTAAATTTAGAGGTTATTGAGTATCAAGACACTTGGGCTTTATCAGATAGACAAGTGGCTCAAGGTTTTGGTGTAACCTAAAACGCAATACAGCAACAAAGAACCAAAGGAGCGACCGAATACATAGAGGGAGTGCATTATTATTACAAAGATATGTATAACGACGGCAAAGGCGGACTAACAGACACCCCAGTGGGATCTACTAGGGTGTATCAAAAGCCTCAAAAAATGGTATTTTGGACTAAAAAAGGAGTTATTACTCTCGGATTTAAATTGACCGAAACGCCACAGACGATTTTATTCAGAGACTGGGCTAGTGATTACATACTAAACAGGCAAAACAACCCTACAAGCATTCAAGACGTCTTAGCAGACCCGCGAGCGGTAGCCAAAATTCTTTTAGACTACGCCGACACACAAGATAAAAATAAATATCTCGAAGCTAAAATAAAAGCCGATGAGCCTTACGTGGATTACGGGCGAACGGTGGAAGCTACCGACGGGTGCATTTTAATAGGAACATACGCTAAAACGCTTTGCAATCAACATCAGGGCATAAATACAGGAAGAACGCGTATTTTTCAAATAATGCGAGAGTTGAAAATTTTGCAATCAAACAACGAGCCTTATCAAGAATATTTAGATAAAGACTATCTGCGCTACATCCCGTGCGTATACAAAAAGCCAAACGGTGAAAAAGTTCAGGGATTTACTCCAATGATAACACCCAAAGGACAGGTAAGGCTAACCGAGAAAATAATCGGGGCGATAAAAGCTAAAAATATGCCCCGTGAAGTAAAAATTTAAGCAAAATTATAAGGGCGGTTAGTGTCAAGCGACCGCCCTTAATTGTGGATTTTCAAACGTGGAAATATTACCCTACATTAACAAAATCTTAGCTGAAACTCCAGAAGTAAAAATCGATACTATTCGAGCCAGCTTTTTTAAAAATGCGATTGCACAAAAGCACTTTAGCAAGCTTGATATTTTAAAAAGCATAGCCAAAAATCACGGGCTAAAATGGCGCAAAATACAAGACAAAAAAGAGATTAAGATCGCGAGCCGTTATGAATTTAGAGGACTGAAAATCATCAATATTTACGAACTAGAGGATATGAGCATATTTTACGCCACTACAAAAAGCCTAAATAACTGCGATAAAAAAGCCGTTATTGAGTTTTACGGGCTAAGGCAATATCATAAACCAGCCCCACCCTTTGACCTCATCGCAGAGCTTTTAAGTGCAGTCAATAACGTTTCTAGTATTGATTTATGTTTTGATAGCCAAAAGCCTTTTAATTTGGAAGCATTTGAGATACAAACCTACCAAAACACACACTACATAAAAAAAGAGCTTGGAGTGCTTGAACGCGTATATTTTTATGATAAAGCTCTAAAAAATAATCTCAATTTGCCACTGTATCGCGTAGAAGCTACCGTGCCGATTATCGATTTTAACAAACCAGCTCCATTAAGCAAGCTTGATCGTCTTGATTTACAATTACGCCGAGCTGTGAGCGATTTCAAAGAGATAATAACCCTAGCTACTCTTGAAAAGCCTACAAACGCCTCTTACAAAGCGCACAACAATAAAAGAGAGTTAAGGGCATAATCCCTTATTTAACCTCATCGCTTTTTATTCATTTTGTCTAATTTAAACCCAAAAAACAGATAAAAACCTTAAGCCGTTTTTTGCACCTCTCATTTACTTTAAGTTTTCATAAAAACGGTATAGGAAGCAAAACTAACTTATACAGTAAACGAGAGCAAAAAAGCCAAAATTTACTACTACTAAAAATCAACGCCAGATACTACGCTTTAGGGCTTTGCGCTATGTTACAAACAGAGCCAAAAAATGCACTTTAAGAAATCAAGCCCTTTAGTGTATACTCTAGTGTATACTCTACTCATTTACTTTTCCTCTATCAAAATCCTATCCTTTTTAATAATCAACCCTCTCTAACCTTAAACCATACTCGCGCATTTTTTCAAAAAAACAGCCCAACCCAAAATAAAAGCTACAATCAAATTAAAAAGGTTTCATTTTGGCAAAATACTTCACAGATGAGTTTTACAGACTTAGTGAGTTAATGGGCGATGATCTAAGAGCCATTGCCTGCTTAATAGCAGACGACACCAAAACAGCCTGCAAGATATACAAGGACTTAGCATTCGGCAGATATAAGCCCGAATATGTTATTAAGCTAAAGCAGACTATTAAAAAGACTTTGGCTAACAAGACAAAAGTACTTACTAAAAGACACGACACGCAACTATTTAAACGTGATGATTTTGCAAACATAGAGGCTTATAGCATATTTACAAGACAATACAACAAAAGGGTAACTAATGGCAAAAACGACTAAGCTAACTAAAGACGATGAAAAAAGAATTAGAGCTTTATACGAAGCGGGAGCTACGCAAAGAGAACTGGCTAAGATTTATGGAGTAGGCTCGACCAAGATTAACGATATTTGTAAAGGAACAGATAGAGAACAGACCCAAGAGCTTATTAATCAAGGAGTAAATTTTAACGTTGCACTAGCTCATAAGAGCATAGAGGAAAGACAAGCCATTACAAGAGCGGTAGATGATAGAACTAGAAATATCTTATTTTTCGATAATAGTATTTTTAAAAATCAAACGAAAGCCGATGAGCTTTTAGATGTGGCCAATAATCTTTTAGAGGTAGAAACTCATAGCAAGATAACGGCAAGAAATAAAGAAGCCGTATGCGGTAAGACAATCCACCTAGCTAACGAACAAACTCAATCAGGCAATCAGCCATTTACGATTAATATCATAGAGGACAAGACGGAGAACGAATAAAGAACGAGCGGGGCATAACAAATCAACCTATTTTAAAGGCTTTAACCTCATCTTATGCGAACAAAAAAACGAATAAGCCAAAAAGTAGTAAAAACAGCCTCTACAATCAATAAAAAGACATCAAACAATACCAAAGTATTAAAAAAGGCTAAAAGCTCTCTACGGGCTTTATTTTGCGTTTAAAGTGTATATGTTAATTTTAGTAGATTTTTTAACCGATAAAAGATGAATTGTTAAGAAAATGAGAGAATTTTAACTTAATAATGAAGTCTTAAGCTCCGTTAGCCCTTTTGTGCTTTTTATTGTCTTGAACTAGCCAATATCCGAACAAGGTGCCTATTACCGCTAAAGCTATTGCGATGTATCCTAAAATATCCATATTTAATCCTTTGTTTCTATTTCTTGAGCTATCAGTATAAATATACCAAGCAAATATAAGCCCAAAACTATCATAGTAACAGACGATACTACGCTCTTATATTCAAGGGCTATTTTTAAAATACCGCCTGCAATCATTGCTACGCTGATATTCATAAAAGCGTTTATGCTTAGCTCTTGCCACTTTCTCATTATTAACCTTTAATCCGAATACTACAACACTTAAAATTAAAGCAAAATTAATCTAATGACATCTTATGAAGTCTAATGACATCAAAACCACAAGATCAAATAAGCACAAATTTACCCTATTTTTAAAGGCAAATATCGCTTTTATGATAGTTTGGTAGTCAGATCAAAGAATAAGCCAAAAGATACAAAGCTACATAAGTTAAACTTAGACAGCTATACGAGCAAAATAGAGCCAAGAAGCAACGAACGGCAGATAAAGCGATAGATTATACCCTTAAAGGGTTAAAAGGGCTTAGAGGGCTTGATTATGCTATTTGATATGAGGTAGTATCAATCTTTAGAGGAAAATACAAGAAGTTAAAGTGGGTGATGAGGTTAAAAGGTTGCTAGCTTTTATTTTTATTCAATACATAAGGCTCAAATATCGTCACTGCACTATCTAAATCACGTGCTTTAGCATAGTTGTCAAGCCAAGAGCCTACCCAAGACGGAACGGGCTTTTTATCGTCAGACCAATTATACACACTACCAGCATTTAATCCCGTCATATTTGCAAAATCTGCAACAGATAAATTTAAAACATTTAGCTTATTTAAAAATTCACTTTTTAGCATTCTGTAAAGACCTTTATTTTATTTGTGTAAATTGTAGCGTATTTAATCAAAAATGTAAAATAAGCCAAACTTTTATCATTAAAGATTAGATAAACACTTGACTATTTTAATTTAAGATGATAATATTTCAAATAATTTTTAATCAAAGATGAAAAATCAACATCAAAGGAGACCAAATGAGACTAACGTTTGAAATAGAGAACGAAGTAGATTTAGTTGATGAGATAATACCTGCACTTAATGCAATATCCCATATTACCCACGCTTTGCCGTATCATACAAAAGGAGTAGGCATTAATCACAACAGAGACTGCGAAACACATTATTTTTTAAGTTGCTTGATATACGACATAGCAGACGAAATAAAAGCTTATGCAGATAGAAAAACCAAAGAAGCAAAGGAGATTAAATGAAAATCACAACATCAGGGCTACAACATATTAGGGCAGATTATGCCAATTATGTTATCGAGCATAATGACGGAAGCGATGAGGTAAGCGAGCAAAAGCTTTATGAGATAGGGTGCTTAGCTTATTACAGCTACAGACAAACGAAAGGAGATTACGAGAGAGCATTAACAAGCAATGGGGTTTTAAGAGCAAGGAGCGAAGAAGCTCAAAAGAGAGCCGAAGCACTGCAAGGGGATAACATAAGGCTTTACCAACTTATCGGGCGAGAAATCGATAAAAATAAACAGCTACAAGACAAGCTAGACAGCTTGCAGTCGGCAGTCTTGATGTTTAAAGAGGGCAGTATAAGCCAAGATGAGCTAATCGAAACTTTACTAATAGAAAGCGAGGATTGAGAGATGAAAGCAAATGAAATTTTAAACGAAGTTGGCAGAGAGTTATCGGACACAGAGCAGGAGTTTTTAAAACTTTTGTCTAATTATGAGAGTAAGGATAACAAAGACGGGGAAACAAGCTTTGATATGCTTAACTGTGCATTTGATTTGTTTTGGGCTATGAAAAATTTTACTACTAATATGTCCGAAAAATCTAAAGTTGCCATAAAAGCTTTATTTGTGTTATGTAATGAAAAAATACAAGCCGAAATATTAAAAGAGCTAAATGAAATAGCAAGAAAAAGGAAATAAAATGACCTACAGACAGTTTAAATTTTATCAATCCATTATCGGCAGCCAAAGAGGCTTAACAATTAAAGACTTTATTATTTTTGTGAAATCATTTAAAGGATAAGCGATGAGTAAAGAGCATTTTTATCAAGCAAGCAAAGAAGTTTTAGAAGCTAATAATAAGGCTTTTAACGTTAGAGGGCTACTAAAGACGGATAAAGAAAAGGCAAAGCTGGCAGCCGGAGCAATGGCAAAAGAGTTTGAAGCCAAAAAGGATTACAACGAAGCACCGAGAGAGCTTATTATTAAAACGGGCGAATATTTGCAGGAGCTAGAAACTCAAAAGGAATTTATGCGGATAGTAAATCAAAATATTGAAGTTGAGAACTTGAAAATATTTACCAAGATATTTATACAAGAGGTTGAACGCATGCAAGGCGAAATAATACACTTTATCGATAGATACGTATTAGGGGAAGACAATGACAAAACAAACTAAATACATTAACGCTATACAAAAAGATAAGAGCGCAAAGGCTAAATTTGCCTACGAAGTAGCAAAGCGAGAATCAAAAGGGTTAAGCGAACTAGAGGCCACATACCAAGCAGGCTATCAGGCTTATTGTGCCTTTAACTACTATGCCAAAGAGTGCGAATACCTAGAGAAGCAAAACGAACACTTAAAAGGGCTAATCGACAAGCTAGAGCAAGCAAAGCCCAAAGGCGTTTATAAATGGCACGGCGGATTAAGTCAAGCTAGATAGGTTTAACAGGTGGGGTCAGTAGTAATGACCTCATCGATTAAGCCTAACCCGCAAGGAATGACCCTAACGGCTTTGTAGATAAGGGAAGCGTCAGCATAAGGGCGATAATCTTATGCTTGGTATCAGCCGAGTATTTAGCATTTCAGGCGGTTTTTAATAAGGCTAAAATGCTAAAAATAAGTTTGCAGACTTTGGAATATAAATAATTATGCAACTTGACAAAAATACACGCTTTAAGTAAAATTGCGACTAGTCGCAAAACTTGCCAAAGTGTGGAAAAATTTTAAAAATTTGAGTGAGAATTTTCTTTCGGGGCTCTGCCGACCCCTACAAACCCCACTAACTACAAAGAACCTAAAAGGCTAAAAATGATTGAGCCAATAACCTTGATTATCTTTATTTGGGCTATCTCTAGTATCGTTGTTTCTTTAACTTGGAGATAAATGCTACGTATAATAATCCAGACTAGCGCATACAATATCAAAAAAATAAAAGAGTTTGTCGCTACATTAAACGGCAAATCGGTAATCAATGAAAATAACGAACTACAAATAGCTTTAAAACTTCAACGAGAATGCAATAAAAGACTAAGGGCAAGAATAAGAGAAGCCTACGCGATAATTAACAAAAAAACTAATCATCAATAATACATTCAAGAAAAAATCAGGCTAATAATTTCATAAGCCTTTAGCGGTTAGAATATGACAAACGACAAAGGGGCTAGTATGAATACTCTAACACTCACAACTGATAATAGCGACTTCATAGCAAAAGCCAAAGAGGTATTATTAACCCTAGCCAAGTGCGATAATGTCAAAATAAGCTTAGATGATGACCCTTTATCGGCTGAATATGAAAAAAGAGCAGATGAAGCTTTAAGAGGTATCGGGCTTATTAATGAAACAGAAGCTTTGAGTATTGCAAGCAAGATCAAGAGCGGAACTTATGCAGGTAAAATTTAAAGAGCGTTTCTTTGATGAACTTAATACAATAAGCGACTTTATCAAGCTTGACAGCGAAGCAAGAGCGATTAATTTCATTGACGAGCTTATGGATAGATGCTTTGGGTTAAAAGAGCTCCCAAACGCACACAGACCAAGCCAAAAAGTTAAGCGTGATAATGCAAGAGATTTAATCTTTAAAGGCTATGTTATTCCATACCTGATAAACAATGATGAGATTTTGATATTAGGCATTTACAAAGCTAATAAATGGGAGGCGTGAAACTAAAAAATGATGAGGTTTCACATTTGAACCTTAATTAAGTTTCGAGCTAAAAAAGTTGTGAAACATATCAAATCTTAAACCAAAACACCTACTTTAAGCTTACGAAACTTAAAAACAGATATTTAACTAAAACAAGATAGCGTATTTTAGGGCATTACAAATACTTTGTATTGAAAATTGGAGTTTTCATTACCATATTTTCGGACTTTAAAAGCTTAACCGTCAATAAAATATTTTAAAAATATTTTTACGCTTTTTACAAGACAAATAAGGAATTTTCAGGCTTTACAATAATATCAGTC
>NZ_LIWS01000015.1:0-11888 GCF_012978835.1 Campylobacter sp. RM16190
ACTCATTTCTATTTTTGTAATAGTATAAGGTTAATTGACGATAATTTCGCTCGAGCTTCCCCGTTTTAGTGGATTGAAACGCTAAAAACTAAACCCTAAATGGAATAGAGTATAAAATTTAAGATTTCGCTCGAGCTTCCCCGTTTTAGGGGATTGAAACATAGTAACCATGTCACACCTCCTATACTTAAATTAAGAATAGGATTTCGCTCGAGCTTCCCCGTTTTAGGGGATTGAAACAGATGGAAAGGTATATTTAAGAACGTTATGGAGAAATTTCGCTCGAGCTTCCCCGTTTTAGGGGATTGAAACATACTCTGTTTTGTTCAGTGTGTTGTACATTTAAGATTTCCATTTCGCTCGAGCTTCCCCGTTTTAGGGGATTGAAACTCAAAAACCCCACCTCAATCTTTTCTCCATTCTTATTTCGCTCGAGCTTCCCCGTTTTAGGGGATTGAAACCAATTAAGTAGCCCCAAGAGTTATTTTGTAAGAATATTTCGCTCGAGCTTCCCCGTTTTAGGGGATTGAAACAATTGTCCAACTTCCTTGTTAGACAATTTACCTACTAGCTTATTTCGCTCGAGCTTCCCCGTTTTAGGGGATTGAAACAGAACCCTATTTGGGTATACTTTTCCTGTAAATCTCTCTATTTCGCTCGAGCTTCCCCGTTTTAGGGGATTGAAACATGAGGATACCGATTATACCTATACTAGCATCTACCCAAGACATAATTTCGCTCGAGCTTCCCCGTTTTAGGGGATTGAAACGTTATATCAAAATCGTCTTTAGTAGCTTCATAGTATGATTTCGCTCGAGCTTCCCCGTTTTAGGGGATTGAAACGAATGATCCTTAAGACTGTCTAACCATTTGAGACCGGTTATTTCGCTCGAGCTTCCCCGTTTTAGGGGATTGAAACTTTCAAATCCTTTCTAGTTGACTTCCATAAGCCAACAACAATTTCGCTCGAGCTTCCCCGTTTTAGGGGATTGAAACCCCATTAGATGCCATTGTTAGTTTTAATACTATTATTTCGCTCGAGCTTCCCCGTTTTAGGGGATTGAAACATATAAGTCTATAGACTATTTGTGAATTTGTTTAAATAATAATTTCGCTCGAGCTTCCCCGTTTTAGGGGATTGAAACAGTTTTCAATCTCTATCTTATGCTTTTTCATATCTGTCACAGGACAATATTTCGCTCGAGCTTCCCCGTTTTAGGGGATTGAAACGGATCATACTCTCCTCTAGCTTCTATAGTTATATCCTCCCCTGTAATTTCGCTCGAGCTTCCCCGTTTTAGGGGATTGAAACCTTTAAAGACCTCGCAATTGGTCCTATCCCCATAATGAGGATTTCGCTCGAGCTTCCCCGTTTTAGGGGATTGAAACTTTATTTGCTGTTCAGAAAGTGTTGATTTAAGATGGTATTTCGCTCGCGCTGCTCATTTACTAAACAACAAACGGTAAATCGCTCTATTTTATTTACTGCTATTACTACTCTTCTAACACTAAAAATTTCAAATAAAATAAAAATTCAAACTTAAAACGACAATATATGACTTGAGCTTTTTGTATAATTGGATGATTTTGTTTCAAAGACCTAGCGACTAAGAGTAAAAAAACAAAATTCAAAAATAAAGGAAATACAAAAATGGATAGGCTATATTGGTTGTCGTTATTTTGGCGGGCTATAAAAAGAGTAAAAACGAGCAAAATTCTTTTAGTATGGTTTAATAATGTGATGACTGTTCTTAGCACATTTATGATGGGAACTAAAAACTAAACCCTAAATGGAATAGAGTATAAAATTTAAGGATTAGCGGAGTAGTTTAAGCTTTTTAAGGAGGGGCAGGCTTGAAAGAGAGAATTCATAAATTTAGAACTCTTAGTATGTTTAATAAAAACATTGTTTTAAACGGCAAATAGATAATAATAAGTATTTTTTTGGCAGATGGTTTAAAATGATGTTGTATCAAATCAATAGATAGCAAATTTATATAAAATGATATTAAAATTCAACTTATTTTAAAAAGCAACTAAAATTATTATTCAAAATATATTAAAATATATGCTAAAATATTACAAATTTTTATAAAGGGGCTTTGATGGAAAAATACCTTTACGGAGTAAGCGTGCAAGGCATTCAAGGGTTTATTTATAAAACCAATGAGCTTAAGGAGATAATAGGTGCAAGCGAGATAATAGACGGGCTTGGGCAAGAGTTTAAGCCCGATCAAAACTCTCAAAACACAAACAAAATTTATGCCGTATTTGACAGACTAAAAAAAGAAGGCTTAGTGGATAATGTGCTATTAAATGCTGCCGGAAATTTTAGAGCTATCGTTTCGGGTAAAGAAAATTTGTCAAAAATAGTGCTTGACCTACCTAAAAGGATAATGCAAAACGCTTGCGGTATTACGATTTCACAAGCTGCGGTAGAGTTTAAAAACGACAAAAAATACAAAGACATATCATACGAGCTTGAAAAGAGGCTTAAGATACAAAGAAACAAGCCTAGCATAACACTTGATCCTAGCTTAAATTTGATGCTTCTTAGCCCTAAGACTGCAAGAGCTGTATATAAGATAAAAAACGAAGAGAAAATTGACCTCTCAAGCTACCAAAAGTATACAGCCCATAAGGCGTGGTTTGATAAAAATCGCCAAAAAAACGATAAATTTGTAGAACTCAAGGAATTTAGTCAAATTTCAAACTCCAAAAACAAGCTAGCTATCATACATGCCGACGGTAACGGGCTTGGAGTTTTGGTTAAGGAGCTATCAAGCAGGGTAAATTTAAACAACTTAGACGAGATAACTAAATTTTCCAAAGCGCTAGATAAAGCCACTAAAAGTGCTTTTAAAAACGCAAAAGAAACGATAAAAGACCTTAAAGATAGCGAAAAAATAAAACATATCATCTTAAGCGGAGATGATATGACGGCCGTTTGTAGCGCCGATATAGCTCTTGAATTTAGCAAAGCTTTTATGAAAGAGTTTGAAAGGCTTACTCAAGAAGACGGAGATATCAAAGGAAAACTAACTATGTGCGCAGGTATAGCCTACTGCAATGAAAAATATCCTTTTCACTATGCGGTTTTACTCGCAGAGGCACTTTGCGGTGCGGCTAAAAAACACTCCAAAGCATACTATGTAAAAGAGCCGAACAAGGATATAGCTCCAAGTTGCTTGATGTTTCATAATATACAAAGCTCAAATTTTCAAAGCTGGGATAAATTTATCCAAGATGAGCTTACTATAAGAAATGAAGACGCAGAGATAAGATGCGACTTTGGACCGTATTATATAAACGAAAAAGAGCAGGCTAAAGTAGACGACCTCATAAATCTAGTTAAAATCTACAGCGGAGATGATAGCCCAAAATCAAAGCTTAGAGAGTGGTTAAAAGAGCTTGGAGTAAGTAGTAAATATGCAAAAAATATGCTAGATAGGATAAATGAAATTTTAGAATCCAAAAAAGAGTCCTTTGACAAGGCTTTAAAATCTTTACACAGCAGCCTTTCAAGCGAAACTTTAACAATACAAAAAGACGGCTCTCAAAAAACGCCTATTTATGATATTTTGCAAATTTTATCGGTTAGCGGAGGTATAAAATGACTTTACGATATGAACTTAAATTTTTTGATTATTGGCATGCTGGTAGCGGACTAAGCGGTGGAGCCGCTCTTGATAACTATGTGATAAAAGACTCGCGCGGATTGCCTTATATGCCGGGCAAAACCATAAAAGGGCTTGCAAGAGAGGTGGCTGAGATGTTTTGGGATGAAAGCAAAATTCACAAATGCTTCGGCAAACAAAGCGATCAAAAAGGTCAAGACAGCGACGATACCACGATGGGCGAATGTTACTTTAGCAACGCCACGATTGAAGAGAGCGTAGCAGAAGAGATCACGGCAAATAATCTAACTCAAAATCTATTTGATCTTATATCTTCTACTAGAATAGACGAAAATGGCATCGCGGTCGATAAGTCGCTAAGAGATACTGAAGTGACTATACCCGTAACCTTACAAGGCAGTATAGACAATATCTCGCAAGATGATATGGAAGATATGAAAAAGGCTTTAAAAATGATAAAAAGAGCGGGACTAAATAGAAACCGCGGACTTGGAAGATGTGAATTTGTAGTTAAAGGACAATCATGAGAGAGCTTGTGTTTGAAATTACATTTAAAAGCGCGGTTATCTTGCAAGCAAGTTCCAATACTCAAGGCAAGGTCGATACGCTTGATTTTATACCAGGAAGCAATTTTTTAGGAATGGTAGCTAGCAAATACTGCGAATTTAGCAAGCCTTTTGATATATTTCACAGCGGAAAAGTAAGGTTTGGCGATGCGTATCCCGTCATTGACGGCAAGGAATTTTTTAAAATTCCGCTATCTTACTTTCATGAAAAGCTAGATAGCAGTAAAATTTACAACCACCATCTGCTAACAGATGATGATTTTAAAGTCTTTGCGCAACTAAAACAGATGAGAAGCGGTTATATGAGCTTAGACTCCCAAAGACTAAATCTCTCTTATGAATACTCACAAAAAAGTGGATATGATAAGGAAAATAGACGTTCCAAAGAGAGTGCTATGTATGGATATGAGGCGTTAAAAGCCGGTAGCGTGTGGAGATTTAAAGTAAAACTAGAAGACTCTATAAGTAAAGACGATGAAAATTTGATAAAAGACACACTGGTAAAGAGTAAAAGGCTTGGCAAGTCTAAAAGCTCCGAATATGGAGTCGTGAGTATAAAATTTATCAGTAATAGCGCGCAAGAGATGTCTAAATTTGAGCCTAAGGACGATTATAGCTATATCTATGCCAAATCAAGACTTGCTCTAGTGGATAATGATGGAAATCCGACTTATGATTTGCAATATATTTGCGACGGTCTGAGTGATAAAAATATCGATTACTCTAAAACACAGATACGAACATCAAATTTTACCCCTTTTAATACGGCAAGAGGCACTAAGGACTATGAAAGGCTTTGTATAAATAAAGGCAGCGTGATAGTCTTAAAAAATCTTATGAAAGAACAAAAAGAGAGTATCAAAAATGGTGTCGGTGCTTATTTGAGCGAAGGATTCGGAGAGGTGCTGATAAACCCTAAATTTTTAGATTGCGGCACTACAAGTTTAGCCATAACGCTCAAAGATGAAATTTTACAAAATAATCCGCAAAAAAACATCGATACAAAAAGTAATTTAGCGAAATTCCTAAAACAAAAAGAGGATAAAAGACGCGAAATGCTTGATGTGGCGGCTGAAGTAGCGAAATTTGTAAGCAGTAACGAAGGGCGAAAGTTAAGCAGCGTGCCAAATTCGCAATGGGGAGCCATAAGAGCAATTTGTAAAACAAGTTGCGAGGAGAATATCTATCAAAATATTAAAAATTTTATAAGCGAAGGCGTAGCTAAAGAGAAATGGACGGATCAAAAAGATGCAATCCTCTTAAATTCTATACAAAAAAGCTCAAAAAAGCTCGAATTTACCAAGCTTTTGTCAATGAGAATTCCGCGAGTGAAAGGTTAAAATTATGGAAAGATTTTTAGCTCATATAATCATACGCGCAACTTCGCCTCTTAAAGTAGGTTGCGGAGATAGCGATCTGTTTTGCGACGCTCCTGTGCAAAAAGACTGGAACAACTTACCTATGATACTAGGAACTTCCGTTGCGGGAATTTTGAGATCTGCTATAGAAAGTGAGGATAAGGCGCTTGCGGATGAAATTTTCGGTTCAAAAGACGAAAGAGATATAAGCAAGCAATTAGGATCAAAACTAATCGTTTCAAATGCGCTACTTGTAGCCTCCAAAAAGGACAAGGTTTGCGAGGAGCTTTTGCTTAACAAAGATAGTTTTTTAAAAATATTTGAAAACTTGCCCGTTAGAGAGCATGTGTCCATAAGCCACAAAGGCACAGCCAAAGAATACTCCAAATTTGACGAAGAGATAGTATTTAAAGGAGCCAAATTTAAGTTTTCTCTCGAATTTAGCGGATCAAAAGAGAAATTTGAAAGGGTATTAAGCGTCTTGCCCGCTCCTGATATAAGACTTGGCGGAGGCAGCTCAAAAGGGTTTGGCGAATTTTCCGTAGACAGCATAAAATGGGGTCAAGTTCGCCTTGATTCTTATTCAAGTAGTCTAAACGACGATGTATCGTTAAACGAATTCATTAATAAAAAAACAAACACCAACAGCTTTGTAAAATACGAACTATCGTTAGTGCCTGATAATTTTTTCATATTTGGTAGCGGAGTAGGAGATGAAGAGTCAGACCAAACGCCTGCACTTGAAAAAACAATTGACTATGAAAAAATGGCTTTAAGCGATGAAAAAGTTGTAGTTCCGGCAAGTAGCTTAAAGGGAGCCTTGTCGCATAGAACGGTGTTTCATTATAATAAATTTATGCTTGCTAATAACGGCGATTATCAAAAAGTGGGCGAAGAAAATGAGGCTGTAAGAGAAATTTTCGGCTATAAAAAGGATGATAGTAGCGGCAAAAAGGGAAGAATTTTAATTAGCGATTGTTTTAAAGAGTTTTGCGAAGATATGGACACAAAAGTATTTGACCACGTAAGCATAGATAGATTTACGGGCGGTGCTATAGACGGGGCTTTGTTTCAGGAAAAGACAATCGGAGCAAAAACGGACAGTGTAAAATTTAAAATAAAAATTTTAGTAAAAACACCACAAGAGAAAGACGAGTCGCTAGAAAAATTCCAAATTGCTACGAATGCTTTTGAAAATGCTCTTTTAGACGTAGCCCAGGGTCTTTTGCCTCTTGGAGGAATGACCACAAAAGGACATGGATTTTTTAGCGGTGAAGTTATGAAAAACGGCGTTAAAATGGAGAGAAAAAATGAGAAAAAATAAAGATGAAATTTTGAGCTATATAAAAAGCCTTGACGGGTATGAGGGATATATCCAAAGGCTTGGTAGCAAAATATCACAAGACGATATATTTTTCAAACGTAACATAGATGTAAATTTGCAACCGAATGAGTATATCTACGAGGCTCATTTTTTCAGCAAAAATGAGAATAAAAGTATCTTGATCAGACAGATAAATAACTCTTGGATCGTGGATGAAGTTGATTTGAGCAAAATAAACCTAGAAACTGAAGACAATCTGCAAGAATTTTGGTCAAAATTCGGTCCTAAGATAAAAATGGCTCAAATTTGGAAAAAGGAAAATGACGAGCTTTGTGAAGGATTGCCGGTATTTAAGTTAAAAAAGGTAGTTTTTGCCGGTTTTACTGACGATAAAAAGGATGGGAGATGATAGCAGCACCGTATAATTTTGTCCCGTTAAACGATAAGGTTTTCTACCCTTCTTGGGCCGATAAAATAAGTCATGATATTCCGTTTGAAGACGGGGAAAGTGGGGTTATAGAGCTTGAAATCACGGCGCAAAGCCCGATATTTATAAGAAATCACGGTAAAGATGAGACTTCGTCAAGCGAATTTTGTCATTTTATGGACAATGGTAAAAAACAATACTATATTCCTGCAACTAGCATAAAAGGTATGCTAAGAAATGTCCTTGAGATAATGAGTTTTAGCGCCATGAATTTCATAGATAATAAAAAATACTCTATGAGGGATTTAAAAAATGATGCCTATAAACAAAAAGTTGTTGAAAATATAAGATGCGGATGGTTTTTTAAAGACAAAGACAATGAATATAAAATACAAGACTGCGGAGAAGTTCACAGAATCCATTATAGTGATATAGGCGATAAATTCGGTCTTAAAGATTACAAGGAGCAATTTTTAAGAGGGAAATTTGACGAGAAGGCAAGTCCGTTAAAAAATGCTTGCAGAAAGTATGAGATTATAGGATTTGATAAACTTAAAAATATCTATAGTTTTAAAAGTTCCGGATTGTTTAATGGCAGAAAAATGGTTAAATTTGATAACAACGGCGAACTGAAAGGGAAAATTGTTTTAACAGGTCACCCCTCAGGAAGAGATGAGGTAGGAAAGAAAGCATCCGGTAAAATTTTAGACTTTGTTTTTATCGAGAGAAATAATCCTGAAATTTTAAATGTTTCAAAAGAGACTTTCGAAAATTTTAAATTTGCATATTTTGACGGAAGGACAACACAGCCAAAAGAGTCTGTCGACTGGAGCTTTTGGAAGCATAAGTTAAAAAATGGCGAACAAATTCCTGTATTTTTTCATAAACAAGGCAAAGAGGTAACCAGCTTTGGTCTATCTTATCTTTATAAATTCCCATTTAATTACTCAACAAAAGATGCTTTGCTAAAAATACAAAAGAATGAAGATAAAATTGACTTATCGGAGGCTATCTTTGGCTACAGTAAAAAAATAGGAAAAACACAATCCTTATTAAAAGGCAGGGTTTATATCTCGCATGCTAAACAAGATGGTAAAGTTAATACATTAAAGGAAAGAGAAGTCTTGCTGGGCTCTCCTAAAGCGTCATATTATCCAAACTACATTTCTCAAAACGGAAAAGAATACAAGACATTCAATGACAGTGATGCTGAAATTGCAGGCTTTAAACGTTATCCGGTTCATAAAATTTTTAAAATGCAGAAAATAGAAAAATCCACTCAAACCTCATTGATTACGCCCATTGACACGGGTGCAAAATTTAAATTTAAGATCGTTTTTCACAATCTTTTGCCTATTGAATTAGGTGCGTTATTGTCCGCTATTAAATTTCATGAAGTAAACGGCTGCTATCACTCTATAGGCATGGCAAAACCTTACGGATACGGCAAAATTAAACTTGATATAGTTGGTCACTCACTGAGTAATGATATAAAACATTATCTTAAATCGTTTGAATCGGCTATGAATAGTGAAATTTTTAATGGAGAGATTAAATGGCATGAGAGCATGAGGATAAAAAACTTATTTTCTATGGCAAGCGAGCAAAATAATAACTCAAATTCAAAGCTAGAATATATGCAGCTTCAAGACTTTGCAAAATCAAAAAATACAAAAGACTATCTAAAAAGATATGTTGAACTGAATGAAATTAGGAGTATATCGCCTAAATCTTTGTCGGATAAAGATAGTATTGATTTATATAGGCAGTTCATTCAAAAACAAACAGAACAAAATAGATTGTTGCAGGAGAAGTTGGAAAAAGAGGCAAAAGAAAAAGAATTTAATAAAGCTACCGAAAGCATGAGTGAATTTGATAAGAGATTGTATAAAATTCTAAAAGAAAATGTTGAATATGCAAATATTCCAAGCAAGAATACTGCTGTATTTAAAATTATATCCGAAACTAAAATTTTTGATGATATGAAACATGAAGCACTTTGCAAATTAAGAGAGATGCTAAAAATAGATAAAGAATGGAAAGAAGAAACAAATTCAAAAAAGCCTCAAAATGATAGAATATATCAAAGGACTTTAAAAGTTAAAGAAATGCTAAAAGAGTTTGAAAAGTGAATAAATACCAAAATAGAGAGCTTCATAAGATCTTTGTATCTTTTTTGGGAAGCAATGCTATAAGCAAAAAAGGTATAGCCATGATTGTCATGATAGTTGTATCGTTTGCTTGGCTTCCTGACGGTTTTAGCGCACTATTTGATAAATTTTTTGGCGGAGAATTTCTTAAGTGGGAGTTCAAAGACGGAACTATGCTTTGCCAAATTTTAGGTGCGATTTTTATGCTTTATACGGTTATGAAAATGATACCAAAGAAAGTTGCAGATGTAGATATTTCTATAAACGAAGCACCTAAAAAAGCTAAAGCTTTAGTATTGTTTTTGAGTAAAAACGATAGGGCTGACGATGATATAAATTTAAAAACTATAAACGATTTTAAAAGTAATTACAAAATGCCTTTGGTTGCTATAAATTATCACAAAGATAGGCTAGAAAAGATTGTTTTAGTATGTTCCAAAGAGTCTTTTAACCAAAAGGACAAATTTATAAAATGTGCAGAGAGTATATTTGGTAATCATTTGAGTAATATGATGGATACAAAGTGTATTGATAGCTTGGAGATGGCAAAGGATGTTTATGACTGTTTGGAGCAAATTTATAAAGATTTAAAGGATTCTAAAATAGATGAAAAAGAGATAGTATTTGACGTTACAGGAGGTCAAAAGGTGGTTGGTATAGCAGGCGCTATATTTGCTATACCAAACGATAGACATTTGCAATATGTATCTACAACAGATTATAAGGTTAGGTATTATGATCTTACTTATGAGAAAGATACAAATTAATCATTAATGAGAGGGTGAGTAATATGTCTAAAATTTTAATAAGCTCTATAGGAGCAGGTGACAAAAGAAGTGGTGACTATAGATTATCAAACTATTCTTTAGATGGAAAAGTTTATAAAGATAAGAAATTTATAGCAGATGTTCTATGTGAACATATTAAAATAGATAAGCTTTTTTTGGTTGGAACAAAAAAATCTATTTGGGATGCAGTTTATAAAGAATTTGGCGGTAATGATGAGGATGAATTTAAAATTTTAGAAGCCAAAGAGAATAATGAGATCTTAAAATACATTCCTGTCATAACGGAACAGATAAATAAGAAACTTGGAGCAAGCGGTTCAAAATGTTTTATTATAGAGTATGGCGTTGACGAGGAGCAGCTTTGGTCAAATTTCAATCAATTTTTACAAATTTTTAATGAAGTTTCAAAAGGCGACGAAGTTTATCTTGATATAACCCACTCTTTTAGGTCTTTGTCTTTAATGAGTTTTGTTATGAGTGAATTTTATGCCAATACACGAGATTATAATATAAATATCAAGGGTGTATACTATGGAATGATAGACATAATGGCAGAAAATAACGGTATCGCACCAATAGTTAATTTAAAAATGTTTTTTGAACTTTTAGAGTGGTCAAAAGCTATTAAGAATCTAAAAAAATTTGGCAATGGATATGATTTAATGCTTTTAGTTAAAAATTCAGATCAACCTGAAAAAATAAAAAATAGCTATACAGATTTTTCTTATGCATTAGGTATGTCTGATGTAAGTGCTATACAAAAAAGCATAAGGTCTTTAAGTGGCGAAATTTTTGATTTTAGTTGTCCTAATAATACTATGTTAAGCATAGTATCAAAGGATCTTAAAGAGTTTATAGATATTTTCAAGCAAGAAAAAGTATCTGATTTGCAGCTAGAGTTATCACAATGGTATGCAGACAACAAAAATTATGCTATGTCTTATTTAACTTTGGCTGAAGCAGCTTTAAGTATAGTTTGCGAACAAAATAATCAAGATCCATCAAGTAGAGATAGTAGAGAGAGTGCAAAAAATGCATTGCAAAAATATGCAAAGTTAAAATATAGTGATGAAAGAAAGAAGTTTGCAGAAAAGTATCTTAAAGTTAATAGTATTAGAGTTAACATAGCACATAAGCTTGATCAGGAAAATCAAAGATCCAGATCTAATTCAAGAGATAGTGTACAAAACTTATCAGAATATATAAAAAACATAAAAGAGATGAAGAAATATCGTTTTGAAATGTAAGAGTAATATGAAAACCCTTTTTATATTAATGAATCACTCGTTAACAAAAGAGCAAGAAAAAGATGCTGTCAAAAATTTAAATATAGATAATTTTGTGATTATAAGTGATGAAAAGTGGAGCAATATAGATCCTACTAGTAAAAGCGTTTTAAGCAGCATTGAAAGCTATAAAAATAAATTAAAAGAAAACTCGAAGCTAGGTGATGTATTGTTGGTGCAAGGGGATTTTGGAGCTACATACACTATGGCAAATTTTGCAAAAAGTATCGGTTTAATACCGATTTATGCAACTACACGTAGAATCGTTAGTGAGCAATTAGAAAATGGCAAGCTAGTAATAAAGCGTGAATTTAAGCATGAAAGATTTAGGGAGTATGAGTAGGGCCTTGT
>NZ_LIWS01000016.1:0-7565 GCF_012978835.1 Campylobacter sp. RM16190
ACGATATCCAGATAGAAGAACTCGTAAAGCTAGCTCCTGATGCTATAATCGTGTCAAACAAAAACTACCGCGAAGAGCTGGTAAAGCATGGATTTAACGTATTTTACGCGCTTTTTACAAACTATGACGATATGAAAAAAAGTGTGATGATGACAGCTGAGATAATCGGCGATGATGCGGTTAAAAAAGCTAAAGAGTTTAATGACTATTTTGACGCAAATTTTAAGCTCGTAAATGACATCACAAGCAAAATTTCAGCCTCCGATCGCCCAAAAGTGCTTCACATACTAAACGGCACAAATTTGCTAAAGGTTGATGGCAAAAAGACTATCATAAACGAGTGGATCGAGCTTGCAGGCGGAGTTAACGCCATCGAAAAAGAGGGCAATATGATAGAGATCACCGCCGAAGAGATCATCAAGGCAGATCCTGATGTGATCATCGTTGGAGGCGTTAAAAACGAGCAAGCCGTTGAAAAAATCTATAAAGACGTAGTATTTTCGGGACTAAAA
Organism: Campylobacter sp. RM16190; assembly: GCF_012978835.1. Classification (NCBI taxonomy): domain Bacteria; kingdom Pseudomonadati; phylum Campylobacterota; class Epsilonproteobacteria; order Campylobacterales; family Campylobacteraceae; genus Campylobacter; species Campylobacter sp. RM16190. The sequence goes on from NZ_LIWS01000016.1 coordinate 513, forward strand.
GCGGTTAAAGATAAGCGAGTTTATGGAAATCCAAGCGGAGTTTTTAGCTGGGATAGATATGGCTCAGAAGGTGCTCTTCAGATACTTTGGGCGGCTAAAATCTTGCATCCTGAGAAGTTTCAAAATATCGATATGAAGGCTAAAACTAAGAAATTTTATAAGCAATTTATGAACTACGAACTAAGTGACGAGGAGTTTGGCTACATCCTAAAAGGACTAAGTCCGGAGGGTAAATAGTTCAAATTTCATAAAACTATCAAAGAAAGAAGCTCATGCAAGAATTTTACGAAAAGCTGGCTTTTAACTATTTTGTATTGGGCGGAGCGGTTTTGGCTATCGCGATAGCTTGCATGGCTTCTTTGTTTTATGATGATGAGAATTTAAAATTTTTAGGCTCTTTTTGTTTGCATGAAATTTTGATTTTATTTCTGCTCTTTTTTCTGCCTTCGGTTGTGTCGTTTTTGTATCTTAAATTTGTAAATTTTAAAGCCGATAAAAAGGTGCTTTATAATCTTTTAATAATGCCATTTGGCGAGATCATGATAGCTATATTGCTTTATTTTTTACTTACCCAAGGCGCTATGATACATGAGTTTGCCTTGCTTTTTGCACTGCTTGCGTTGCCTATGTTTGTAGTTAACGCATTTCAGGTTATCTTTGCGAAATTTACTTTTAAAGGCTAGTTGTGAGTTTAAAACTGATAAAAAGGCAATTCTCGTTTAAATTTATGCTCATCTTGCTTGTCGCGCTTACTTTTATAACGGCAGTTTTGGCTCTTGGCATAGGTAGATTTAGCGTGGGTTTTAGCGATGTGGCGCGCTCTATGCTGGCTTTGATCGGATTTGAGTTTGAGATACCTCAAAATATCTATAACGTCGTTACGCAGATTCGCCTTCCTCGCATTATTGCGGCGATTTTAGTAGGAGCTGCGCTTGGAGTAAGCGGCACCGCGTATCAAGGAGTTTTTAGAAACCAGCTTGTAAGCCCCGATCTACTTGGTGTCTCAGCGGGCGCTTGCGTAGGTGCAGCCAGTGCGATACTGCTTGATTTTTCACTGCTTGGTATTCAGGCTATGGCATTTGTCTGTGGGCTGATCGCCGTTGGCATGACGCTAAGCATACCAAAGCTTATGGGTCGAGCAAGCACTCTTATGCTCGTGCTTTCAGGTGTCATCGTAAGTGGACTAATGATGTCGATAATCGGCTTTTTAAAATACATCGCAGACCCAGAAACTAAGCTAGCTGACATTGTTTATTGGCAGCTTGGAAGCCTGGCTAAGGTAGATGTGTCAAATTTATACGTGCTTGCTCCTGTCATGGTGGTTTGCGTGATCTTGCTCATACTTATGAGCTGGCGGATAAATTTGCTCTCGCTTGGCGATCTTGGTGCTGCTAGGCTTGGCGTAAATGTCGCACTTGAGCGAGGCGTCATCATAGTTTGTGCGACGTTGCTTACGGCAAGTAGCGTTTGCATAAGCGGTATAGTGGCTTGGATAGGGCTTTTGATGCCTCATCTTGCACGCATGCTAGTAGGAGCCGATAACTCAAGAAGCATACCGGCAAGCATATTTATGAGTGCGATTTTTTTGGTTATCGTTGATACTTTGGCTCGCACGATGAGTGTTAGTGAAGTGCCTCTTGGTGTGCTTACGGGCTTTATCGGCACGACCTTTTTCATCTGGGTGCTTTTTAAAAACAAAAGGGTTGTTTGATGCTTGAGATAATCGATCTAAATTTTGCCTATTCAAACGGTGCCGGACGTCTTAAAAACGTAAATTTAAGCCTTAAAAAGGGTGAATTTTTAACCGTGCTTGGTAAAAACGGCGCAGGCAAATCAACCATGCTTGGTCTAATGAGCGGCATGCTTAAGCCAAATTCAGGCAAGGTCATGCTAAATGGACGAAACGTGCTTGATATGAGCAACAAAGAGCGAGCTAAGCTTATGGCTTATGTGGCTCAAAGCGAGGTTTGCGAGTACGAATACAGCGCGCTTGAATACATCACAATGGGTCGGGCGGCTCATCTTGGAATTTTTGCTAAGCCTGCCAAAGAGGACTACGAAACAGCTAAAAAATACATCCAAATGCTTGGTATTGGCCATCTTGAGAGCAAATTTATAACTCAAATGAGCGGAGGAGAAAAGCAGATGAGTTCTATCGCCAGAGCCCTTACTGCCGAGCCTGAACTCATCATCTTTGATGAGCCTACGTCTGCGCTTGATTTTGGCAACCAGTATAAGTTCTTAAAGATGGCAAAATGGCTGCTTGAAAAGGGCTACACCATAATCCTAACCACGCATAATCCTGACTTTGCCATCTTGCTTGGCGGAGTTGTGGCACTTGTGAAAAACGGCGGAGAGGTCGAGTGCGGGAGTGTAAGCGAGATAATCAAAAGCGAAAATTTAAGCCGGCTTTATGATACTGCGCTTGATGTGAGCTTCGTTGAGAGTGTAAAGCGAAGTTGTTGTTTAACTTATCCGCTTTAAGCCAAAGAGCCAAACTTTAGCAGTTTAAGGCTCTTTTTAAGTCTGAAATATACAAATTTTGCTGTCTTTTTAGATAAAGATATAGAATCGGTATTAGAAGTTTATTTTTAGGTTTTATTTTTTCCGTGAAATTTAAGATGGTTTGCGAGTTTTCTTCTTTGAAAATTCCGATCCAAGTTCCCTTTATACTCTCATTTTCTATCTTAAGCTCAAGCCTTTCATGAGGCTTAAAAAGAGTGATTTTAAAATTTGTTTGGCGACCGTTTTTTGAAATTTCTACAAAGTGAGTTTCATCTAAAATTTTAGTCTCTTTTAGATCGCTGCGCCACGCACACTCTTTAAAAGAGGTGACAACCTGCCAAACTCTTTTGATATCGCAGTTTATCTTTGAGGTGGTAGTGCAAGTTGTCATCTTTCATCCTGAGATTAGTCCATATCGTCAAGCAATTCTTCGTTTGATTTTACGACAAGACCTGATCCATGCACTACGCTTGGGATACAGCTGGTGCAAATTTCAACCTCTTGACCGTTTTTGTGAGCGTGGATAAATACGGCGTTTGAGTTTTCTTCGCTGGTTATTCCGCAGACGTTGCATGCATAAATTCCGTTTATTTTCATTATAAATCCTTTTTGAAATTTTGCTTATTTTAACTTGAAATTTAAAAAGCCAAGATGATTTAAATCAATTCAAATTGTAGCAAATTTAAAGATGAATTTGCTCTTTTTGAAAGAAAAAGTGCGAAAAGTAAATCACAAAGAAAATTTGCAAAAACAGCCCGACAAGCGGTATCAAACAAAGCAGATAAAATATAAGAGCGGTAAATTTATACTCATATCCACCCATGTCAAGCAGAGCTACCTCAAAGCGGTTTTTGCTAAGCGTATTTGAGCCGATATCGATAAATAAAAGCGAATAGTAAAGATAAAAAAACGGCACGTTTATGATGAATAAATTTAAGACCGGCACAAATAAAAGCGGGAGGCTTATGAGAAAAAGAAGGCTAAATTTGCCTATCACAATTGCCATAAGCTTTAATGATCTAGCTAGCGATATGGTTTCAAATTTGGGCAGTTTGTAGTGTCTTTTGTTTATCTCGTCAGTTACGACCGGAGTTAAAAACCCGGCCACGATGAGTGCTATAAAAACTGAAAGTATAAGCACTAAAAATGTACCCGTCAGATAAAAGAGAGCAGAAACTACCCACTTCGTAACGCCGTATGATAAAATCGCGGTGATATAAGGATGAGCACTTTCGTCTAAAAAGCTAAAATCCCCGCTTGCGGCACCCATGCTTAAGGCTGTGTAAATTTCCTTGCCGCCAAATATCATAAGCGCACCTAAAATAATAATGCTAAGCACAAGCGGCAGGGTCGAAAGGATAAGAAATTTAGCCGTTAAAAAGTCCTTGACGGCGAGGTTAAAATTCTTTATCATTTTACTTTTTTATACTCTGTTTCAAGGGCTTTGTATATCTCGTCTACACCGTTTAAATTTAGCTTTAAAATTTCGCTCATGATGACATTGTCTTCCTTGCCGTTCCAGACTTTTTTGTAAGTGCCGTCTTTGTAGCCGTTGTTTTGGCGGAAGCTATTGAGCACGTTTTTGCCGATGTAGCATTCATATAGCGAGTGTAAATTTACGCCGCATTTTAGGCTCATCGCAAAATACACTTTAAGCAGGTCAAACAGCTGAAATTCAAATCCGCTTGATTTGTGTATGAGCATCTCTATGTCGTTCATCACTTCATAGATGCTTTCGTCTTCGATATTGTAAGCGTCTTTGCAAAATTCGTTAAATCCGCTTGAAGCGCAGATATCTTCGCTTAGCTTAGTTATATCTCCTAAATTTTTTATCTTGTATTGTTCAAGCATAAGGCTCATCAAAAAGTGCCAGATATCAACAACTTCAACGCGTAAATTTTCTTTGTTCGTAGGCGCGTTTATGTCTTTCCAGTGCTTCCATGCAAAGCTGTCTATGAGCTCGGCGCACTCCATATATATGCAGCGTCTCCAGTTTATAAGCTTGCCGTTTTTATTTATGCCCTCTTCCCAGCCTATGCCGTTGGTTTCGTCGTTTAAAATTTGCTGTAAATTTAGCATTTGAGTTATCATCTCTTGCGCATTCATAAAAATTTCCTTATTTTCAAATTGCGAGATTATAACGAAAATTTAATAACAGCTACATTGCAAACGCTAAATTTAGACTAAACGTAGAGTTTGAAGCTGTCAAGCTGCTCGATTAAATTATCAAATAGCTTTTTGGAAGTTTCAAGCAGGTTTAAGTCAGCCTTGTTTTGCTTTAGCAGTTCGTCAAATAGCCTTAGAGTGCCTTCGCTGACAAAATTTTTGTGATTTATATCTTTGATGGCAGGAAGCTCTTTTTTAAGGCTGTTTGCAAGGTTTGTGAGTTTAGTAAATGCAGGAGTTTCGTCCGCTTTTACGTTTTTCATAAACTCGTCTATTTTAGGAGTGATACTTTCAAGCGCTTTAGCTAACTCTTTTTTATCGTTTTCATCAAGCCCGTTTCCGACATAAGAAAAGCTATATCCATACTCGTGCGTTAGCGTCAAAGAGCGGCTTTGAGCGTTTGAGGAGCGAGAGCTTTCGTATTCAACGCTTTTATTATCATACATCGAAAATTTGATCTCATCTCCGCTACTGGTTTTAAAGCTGAAGTCGAAGTTGTTGAAATTTGCGTAGCTTGAATTAATCTGCATAAAAATCCTTTTTTGTTTTTTAAATCGTCAAATCTCAACCAAACTTAATAGCGATTTTTGTAAAATTAAACAAAAAAGGCTTAAAATGTGCTGCTTTGGAGCGAGAGTTTTTGCGCTTATTGCGATAGCTTGTCTGAGTTTTATCCTGCATAAATTCTATCCGCAAATTCCGGTTATCGCTTATTATCTGTTACTTGCAAATTTGCTTGCGTTTGTTATGTTTGCGCTATTTTTTAAAGATCTTTTGCCTAAATTTGTAAAGCCTTCCGCAATTCACTATTTTTCGCTAATCGGCGGCGTTTTAGGCGGACTGGCTGCGACTTTAGCGTTTAAAAAATTTGAGGGAAATTTCTTAAAAATTGAGCTTGTTTTGCTTGCTTTTTGGATATTGATCGTATCTTACATAACGCTAAATTTCACTCAAGTTTCGGCATTTTTTGTGGGATTTTTAAGCTAATGGATGAGAGAATTTTAAAATTTATAAGCAGGATGCACCTGCTTAGCCTTGCTGTTATAAGCGATGCTAAACCCTACGCGGCAAGCTGTTTTTATGCCTTTGATAGAGAGAATTTTAGTCTTATCGTAGCCGGAGATGATAAAACGACTCACATTAAAGCGCTTGAAATTTCAAGTGAGGTTGCAGGCACCATTGCACTTGATACGAAGATAGTGGGCAATATAAAAGGCGTGCAGTTTAAAGGCATGATGAGGCGAGCCAATGAAAGTGAGAGTAAAATTTACTTTAAGAGATTTCCCTATGCACTTGCGATGAGGCCTGAAATTTTCACTATAAAACTAACTTGGGTAAAATTCACCCATAATGCGCTTGGCTTTGGAAAAAAGATAGAGTGGAACAGAAAATTTTTGATTTAAATTTATGCTGAAATAATTACACAATTTATTGAAATATCTATTTTTTACTATCTGGATTCAATATTTTTACAAAAATTTTTAATATATCGCATTCATATTGTACTAAAGTACAATATATTAATCTTATATTAATTGATATAATTCATGCAAAATAAAATTTTAAAAAGGATGAACATGTCAAATTTAGTAGGCGTTGTAAAGCAACTATTCGGAAATGTTGTTGCAATAGATTCTTTTGGTAATGAAAGAGTTCTTAAAGTAGGTGATGAATTAATGGTTGGAGAAAAAGTTGTGACTCTATCTCCTGACGCAAAGGTTATTATTACTAATAAAAATGGTGTAGAAATAACTATACTTGGTAATGACGAACTTGTATTAGACCAATCCTTGATAGACTCAGGTTCTAGTAGTAATGTTCTAGCAGGCATAGGAGATTTGCAAAAATCCATATTAGAAGGACAAGGATTAGAGAATTTAGAAGCTACTGCGGCAGGCGGAGGATCTTCTGTTAATTTAGAAGGTGCTAGTTTGGGGTCAACAAGCTTTATTGATGCCGGACGTATAAGCAATGTATTTGAAGGTTTTAGAGGTTTAAGTAATGTTCCACAATCATCTTCAAGTATTTTTAGTGCAAATTCCAGCTCTATGCCTAATGCTTCAGAACCAAATGCTCCAGCACCTATAAATCCAAGTCAGCCTGATCAACCAAGTCAGCCTGATCAACCAAGTCAGCCTGATCAACCAAGTCAGCCTGATCAACCAAGTCAGCCTGATCAACCAAGTCAACCTGATCAACCAAGTCAACCTGATCAACCAAATCAACCTGATCAACCAAATCAACCTGATCAACCAAATCAACCTGATCAACCAAATCAACCTGATCAACCAAATCAACCTGATCAACCAAATCAACCTGATCAACCAAATCAACCAGGTGGTTCTGGTGGTTCTGGTGGTTCTGGTGGTTCAAATCAACCGA
>NZ_LIWS01000017.1:0-6786 GCF_012978835.1 Campylobacter sp. RM16190
TAACTTTACCAATGTTAAACTAATTAGTCAATCTTTGAAATCTAAACAAGTGATCGATTGAGCCATCTACTTAATAGGCTTTCTTTGGAAAGTAATTAATGTAGAAAAACTAAAAAATCATCTTTTAATTAGCTTGCTAATTTAAAAGATCGTAGATTATAAAATTAAAAGTTTTTTGATTAAAACTTCATATAAATTTAACTAAAGAGCTCTAAGGTTTTCTAAAGCTTAATCCGCTTTTTGAATAAGACCTTAAATTTACGATTTATGACAAACGTAGTTTGGAATAAATCTTTATCTTTAGTATTGCTTCTTAGGTTTGGCTTTGCCAAACCGCTAAAGAAGATTAATATGGAGAGTTTGATCCTGGCTCAGAGTGAACGCTGGCGGCGTGCCTAATACATGCAAGTCGAACGGAGATATGAGGGCTTGCTCTTATATCTTAGTGGCGCACGGGTGAGTAATGTATAGCTAATCTGCCCTACACTAGAGGACAACAGTTGGAAACGACTGCTAATACTCTATACTCCTTCTTTACATAAGTTAAGTCGGGAAAGTTTTTCGGTGTAGGATGAGGCTATATCGTATCAGCTAGTTGGTGAGGTAATGGCTCACCAAGGCTATGACGCGTAACTGGTCTGAGAGGATGATCAGTCACACTGGAACTGAGACACGGTCCAGACTCCTACGGGAGGCAGCAGTAGGGAATATTGCTCAATGGGGGAAACCCTGAAGCAGCAACGCCGCGTGGAGGATGACACTTTTCGGAGCGTAAACTCCTTTTCTTGGGAAAGAATTATGACGGTACCCAAGGAATAAGCACCGGCTAACTCCGTGCCAGCAGCCGCGGTAATACGGAGGGTGCAAGCGTTACTCGGAATCACTGGGCGTAAAGGACGCGTAGGCGGATTATCAAGTCTTGAGTGAAATCTAACGGCTTAACCGTTAAACTGCTTGGGAAACTGATAATCTAGAGTAAGGGAGAGGCAGATGGAATTCTTGGTGTAGGGGTAAAATCCGTAGAGATCAAGAAGAATACCCATTGCGAAGGCGATCTGCTGGAACTTAACTGACGCTAATGCGTGAAAGCGTGGGGAGCAAACAGGATTAGATACCCTGGTAGTCCACGCCCTAAACGATGTATACTAGTTGTTGCCAAGCTAGTCTTGGCAGTAATGCACCTAACGGATTAAGTATACCGCCTGGGGAGTACGGTCGCAAGATTAAAACTCAAAGGAATAGACGGGGACCCGCACAAGCGGTGGAGCATGTGGTTTAATTCGAAGATACGCGAAGAACCTTACCCGGACTTGATATCTAACAAATCATCTAGAGATAGAAGAGTGTCTGCTTGCAGAAATGTTAAGACAGGTGCTGCACGGCTGTCGTCAGCTCGTGTCGTGAGATGTTGGGTTAAGTCCCGCAACGAGCGCAACCCACGTATTTAGTTGCTAACGGTTAGGCCGAGCACTCTAAATAGACTGCCTTCGTAAGGAGGAGGAAGGTGTGGACGACGTCAAGTCATCATGGCCCTTATGTCCGGGGCGACACACGTGCTACAATGGCATATACAATGAGACGCAATATCGCGAGATGGAGCAAATCTATAAAATATGTCCCAGTTCGGATTGGAGTCTGCAACTCGACTCCATGAAGCCGGAATCGCTAGTAATCGTAGATCAGCCATGCTACGGTGAATACGTTCCCGGGTCTTGTACTCACCGCCCGTCACACCATGGGAGTTGATTTCACTCGAAGTCGGAATGCTAAACTAGCTACCGCCCACAGTGGAATCAGCGACTGGGGTGAAGTCGTAACAAGGTAACCGTAGGAGAACCTGCGGTTGGATCACCTCCTTTCTAGAGTACAATGAATATTCTCTCACAAGATATTCATCAAAGGAAAATTTAGATTAGCCTTATTAAACTAATCTACTCAATCATCCTTGTTTAGTTTTGAAAGATTGACGGCTAATAAATTTGTCTAATTCCTTAATTGCCTAGACAAAAACCTAAATTTGCGATTTATGATAAATGAAGTTTAGAATAAATCTTTATAACTTTAGGTGGGTGCAGGGAGTGAAACTCCTGCTCGTAAATACTAGCTTACTAGTATGCGAAGTAAGGATGTTAAGGGGAATTAGCTCAGCTGGGAGAGCGCCTGCTTTGCACGCAGGAGGTCAGCGGTTCGATCCCGCTATTCTCCACCAAATTTAAGTGCGAAGCTATTTTTCTTCTAGACAAGAAAAAGCTACCGAGTAACAAGGAGCGTAGATACACTACGTGACGAAGTTACGACCAAGCTTTGACACAGTATAGAATGCAAAAGAGCAAGCAAGAGGGCCTATAGCTCAGCTGGTTAGAGTGCACCCCTGATAAGGGTGAGGTCACAAGTTCAAGTCTTGTTAGGCCCACCATTAATTAGCAAATAAATAAAATTAGTTTAACTACAAAAGATTTAAACATCAAAGTTTAAATCAAGTATTCTAAAACGAATATTTGCTTTAGACTTTGAAATATAGCCTATCTATCATAAATACGGCAACGCTTAAAGCGTTGGTGTGCTTTAGGGGTTTCCAAAGGGCGTAGCTCTTTGGTCGCAAATACTAGCTTTGCTAGTATGCGAAGTCTAAAACGTTCTTTTATTTATCATTGTTAAGAGTCACAAGCAAGTTTTTAAATAAAACAATTTTACAGGACTTGTTAAAGATTTAAATATCTTATCTCTTGAATATAATCAGTATTCAGAAGTTTAACGTCACAAGATATATGGAGTTTAAAACTTATCTATATATCAGTTAATGCTTTCCGTCTTGGGGATGAGAGTTTAAATTTAGTAATTTACAAAGTAAATTTGACTAACTTTTCTCTTTTTATTATTTATCTTAAAATAAATATAAATATAAATAGATAAAGCTTTAAATTTATAAATTACCTTTAACAAGGAAGTGATGCGAATTAGAATATATTAATCTAATATAATAAAAGGTAAGCTACTAAGAGCAAGTGGTGGATGCCTTGGCTAGTAGAGGCGATGAAGGACGTGCCAGGCTGCGATAAGACTCGGGGAGCCGTCAAGGGGCTTTGATCCGGGTATTTCCGAATGGGGCAACCCAGTTAAGTGCGAACTTAACTACCTATATGGAGCGAACGTTGGGAATTGAAACATCTTAGTACCAACAGGAAAAGAAATCAAATGAGATTACGCTAGTAGCGGCGAGCGAACGCGTAAGAGGGCAAACCGTTAGTTTACTAACGGGGTTGTAGGACTGCAACATAGACTAAACAAAGCTAATAGAATAAGCTGGAAAGCTTAAGCATAGAGGGTGATACTCCCGTATATGAAAGCGATGTTTTACTTAGCAGTATCCTGAGTAGGGCGGAACACGTGATATTCTGTCTGAAGCTGGGTAGACCACTATCCAACCCTAAATACTACTACTAGACCGATAGTGCACAAGTACCGTGAGGGAAAGGTGAAAAGAACTGAGGTGATCAGAGTGAAATAGAACCTGAAACCATTTGCTTACAATCATTCAGAGCCCTATGATTTATCAGGGTGATGGACTGCCTTTTGCATAATGAGCCTGCGAGTTGTGATGTCTGGCGAGGTTAAGGAAACCCGGAGCCGTAGCGAAAGCGAGTCTTAATAGGGCGTTTAGTCAGATGTTGCAGACCCGAAACGATGTGATCTATCCATGAGCAGGTTGAAACTGGTGTAAGAGCCAGTGGAGGACCGAACCCGCTAGCGTTGAAAAGCTATGGGATGACTTGTGGATAGGGGTGAAAGGCCAATCAAACATCGTGATAGCTGGTTCTCTCCGAAATATATTTAGGTATAGCGTCATGTAGTAACACTAGGGGGTAGAGCACTGAATGGGCTAGGGCATACACCAATGTACCAAACCCTATCAAACTCCGAATACCTAGTGTGTAATCATGGCAGTCAGGCGGCGAGTGATAAAATCCGTCGTCGAGAGGGGAACAACCCAGACTAACAGCTAAGGTCCCTAAATCTCATTTAAGTGGAAAACGATGTGGAGTTACTGAAACAACCAGGAGGTTGGCTTAGAAGCAGCCATCCTTTAAAGAAAGCGTAATAGCTCACTGGTCTAGTGATTCTGCGCGGAAAATATAACGGGGCTAAAATGAGTACCGAAGCTTTAGACTTGCACTTAATCCTAACTACTCAGATTGTTTATAAAGAGTATTGAGTTATGTTTCTCATAAATTTAATTCTCTTCTATAAATTAAATTTATGAGAAAATAGTTTAGGCTAAAACAGTAGTTAGAATTAAGTGCAAGTGGTAGGAGAGCGTTCTATTCAGCGTTGAAGGTGTACCGGTAAGGAGCGCTGGAGCGGATAGAAGTGAGCATGCAGGCATGAGTAGCGATAATTAATGTGAGAATCATTAACGCCGTAAACCCAAGGTTTCCTACGCGATGCTCGTCATCGTAGGGTTAGCCGGGTCCTAAGCAAAGTCCGAAAGGGGTATGCGATGGAAAATTGGTTAATATTCCAATGCCAACTATTATGTGCGATGGAAGGACGCTTAGAGTTAAAGGAGCCAGCGGATGGAAGTGCTGGTCGAAAGGTGTAGGTTGAGTTACAGGCAAATCCGTAACTCTTTATCCGAGACCCCACAGGCAGACAAAGTTCTTCGGAACAGCGTTTGAATCCTTGATACTGTCGAGCCAAGAAAAGTTTCTAAGTTTAGTAATAGTTGCCCGTACCGTAAACCGACACAGGTGGGTGGGATGAGTATTCTAAGGCGCGTGGAAGAACTCTCTTCAAGGAACTCTGCAAAATAGCACCGTATCTTCGGTATAAGGTGTGCCTAGCTTTGTTAAGTATTTGACTGCATAAGCAAAGAAGGTTACAACAAAGAGTCCCTCCCGACTGTTTACCAAAAACACAGCACTCTGCTAACTCGTAAGAGGATGTATAGGGTGTGACGCCTGCCCGGTGCTCGAAGGTTAATTGATGACGTTAGCTCTGCGAAGCGTTTGATCGAAGCCCGAGTAAACGGCGGCCGTAACTATAACGGTCCTAAGGTAGCGAAATTCCTTGTCGGTTAAATACCGACCTGCATGAATGGCGTAACGAGATGGGAGCTGTCTCGAAGAGGGATCCAGTGAAATTGTAGTGGAGGTGAAAATTCCTCCTACCCGCGGCAAGACGGAAAGACCCCGTGGACCTTTACTACAGCTTGACACTGCTATTGGGATAAAGATGTGCAGGATAGGTGGGAGGCTTTGATCTATAGACGCCAGTTTATAGTGAGCCGTTGTTGAGATACCACTCTTTTTTATTCTGATAGCTAACTGGCATGAGTTATCCTCATGCAGGACAATGTCTGGTGGGTAGTTTGACTGGGGCGGTCGCCTCCCAAAATGTAACGGAGGCTTACAAAGGTTGGCTCAGAACGGTTGGAAATCGTTCGTAGAGTATAAAGGTATAAGCCAGCTTAACTGCGAGACGTACATGTCAAGCAGAGACGAAAGTCGGTCTTAGTGATCCGGTGGTTCTGTGTGGAAGGGCCATCGCTCAAAGGATAAAAGGTACCCCGGGGATAACAGGCTGATCTCCCCCAAGAGCTCACATCGACGGGGAGGTTTGGCACCTCGATGTCGGCTCATCGCATCCTGGGGCTGGAGCAGGTCCCAAGGGTATGGCTGTTCGCCATTTAAAGCGGTACGCGAGCTGGGTTCAGAACGTCGTGAGACAGTTCGGTCCCTATCTGCCGTGGGCGTAAGAAGATTGAGGAGAGTTGACCCTAGTACGAGAGGACCGGGTTGAACCAACCACTGGTGTACGAGTTGTCCTGCCAAGGGCACCGCTCGGTAGCTAAGTTGGGATGTGATAAGAGCTGAAAGCATCTAAGCTCGAAGCCAACTCCAAGATGAATCTTCTTTTAAGACCTCATAAAGACTATATGTTTGATAGGCTGGGTGTGTAATGGATGAAAGTCCTTTAGCTGACCAGTACTAATAGGTCGTCTGCTTATCTTTTAATAAGCATCACTTCCTTGTTAAGGGTAAAATTGATTCCTAATTTTTTCTACTATGCTTCGTTAGACTTCGTTTCAGACTTCGGTCACATACTATATGTATACTCCCTCGTCTTTACTCGTCTGCCTTGCCTAGCGAAAAACTAGTTCTCAATTCAAAAACCTTGCAAGAAAAGATTGTTATTTTAAAACGCTTTAACTCTTAACAATTAAAAGACAGTGTTAAATAAGAGATTATATAGTAATCAGTTAAGGTATAAAGATATCTTAGTTAAATTACAAAGAGATTTTTTCTTAGACAAGGCAGACGAAAGGAAAACAAAGGAGCATATGTATAATATGTGACTGCAGTTTTACTTGAAGTCTAACGCAGTATAAGGAAAAATTCTGAAGTAATTTTTTATTTAACACTGCCCGTGACTATACAGACGAGGAAACGCCTTGCTCCATCTCGAACCAAGAAGCTAAGCTCGTCCTGGCTGATGATACTCTCCCTTACTGGGATGCTGGAAAAGTAGGTCGTTGCGGGCTTTGTTATTTATACAAAGCTACCACTTATTTAAATCACTAAAACTCATTAAAACATTATCATAAACATCTAATCTAAACAGCTATTAAAATATTTATATCAATAATATCAACACTAAGATATTTATATATTTATACAAGATAAGCTTTATAAACACTTATATTTAAAATCTTTACCTAATGTCTTATTCTCTTTATACATAGTAGGCTGAAGTTAAGAAGTATTCTGATTGTAGGATGGATGTTTT
>NZ_LIWS01000018.1:0-6698 GCF_012978835.1 Campylobacter sp. RM16190
AAAGATAAATCAAGTCATAAAGCAAAATTTACCCGACCAGCACGTAACTATGCAGTTTTTTCAAAGGGCGGGTAACGTCACTTTATGCGGTATCGATGAAGCTATAGCGATCGTGCATACCTTTGCTAAAGAGCCTGAAGAGCTTGAAATTTACGCGTTAAATGACGGTGATATCATAAATGCAAACGAGCCTGTTTTAAAGATAAGCGGCAAGTATGAAAATTTCGGCTTTTTAGAAAATATCATCGATGCCACTCTAGCTCGCAGAAGCTCGGTAGCTACGAATGTCGCCAGAGCCTTAAAGGCCGCAAACGGCAAAATAGTCTTTTCTATGGCGGATAGGCAAGATGACATCTCAACGCAGATAGGCGACGGATACGCCACTTATGTCGCGGGCATAGATCGCGTCTCAACCGATGCTCAGGGCTTTTGGTGGAGTGGCAAGGGCATGGGGACTATGCCGCACGCGCTTGTTCAGATGTACGAGGGAAATATAGTAAAGGCGTGTGAAATTTACGCTAAAACCTTTCCCGGTGAGCTTGTAACGGCACTTGTTGATTACAATAACGACGTGATCACCGATGCACTTTTAGCCGCAAATGCACTAAAATCAAGGCTTGGTGCCGTTAGGGTTGATACATCTCAAAGCCTCATAGACAAGTATTTTGAGGATAAAGACACAAGCGGATTTGATCCGCATGGGGTCTGCAAAGAGCTTATCTTTGCACTTCGCAAAGCGCTTGATGAAAACGGCTTTAATCACGTTAAAATAGTCGTTAGCTCGGGCTTTACTCCTGAAAAAATTGCCGAATTTGAAGCGCATGATACGCCTGTTGATATCTATGGCGTAGGAAGCTTTACCGTTAGAAACGATACTTGCGGATTTACGGGCGATCTTGTGGAGCTAAACGGCAAAGCAGAAGCCAAAGTTGGGCGCCGAAATTTTATCTCTGAGAGATTGCAAAAAGTAGAATTTGAAAGATAAATTTAGGCGCAAACGAGTTAAATTTGCGCCTGTAAGTTTATTTTATAGATTCTAGCGCACTGCAACATTGAGCCGAGCCTATATCGCAGCCTTTTTTGAAGTAAATTTTAGCCTTTTCAAGATCCTTTGCGACCCCGCTTTCAGCAGGCGGCATCTGGTATGTGTAGCCCGCAAATAGGCAGGATTCGACTAAGCCGTGTTCGCAGCCCTTGTCAAAATACTCTACCGCTTTGGTAAATTGCTTTTCTTGATAATATGCAGAGCCTGCGTATTCACATCCAATGGCGATCTTGGCTTCGCAAGCTTTTGCTGCGTTATCTTTATCTTTTACGTATTTTCCTGAAGCTTCATGATCTTTTTTTGTAAAGGCTAGCAAATAATACTCAAACGCCTTTATCTCGTCTTTTTTGCCGTATTTGTCGTCTTGGTAAATTTCGCCCAGCTTTGCGCATCCGTCAAATCTATCGCCCCCGCAAATTTGGCTTAGAATTTCGATCGCTTTGTCTATGTTTTTCTCGACACCTTTGCCGTCTCTATAACCCATCGCTACAAATTTGCAACCGTCATCGTAGCCGCCGTTGCAAAGCTTTGCAAATATCTCAAAGCCCTTTTTAGGATCGTGCTGTGCGCCGTTTTTGCCTTCGGTGTATGAGTATCCAGTCCATAAACATCCTAAATTTGAGCCCAGATCGCAAGCTTTTTGGTAGTATTTGACGTCTTGTTTTTCATAGGCGTAGTCTATACAAGCGGATGCATCGCCGTTTTCACAACCTTTTTCGGGGCTTACGGCTGTTTTGTCTTTTACTTTATTGCAGCAGTCGGATCTTTTACCAAATGATATCTCGCAGCACTTTTCATAAGCCTGCTTTGCAAGCCCCGAGTCTTTTTTGACATCAGAGCCCTTTCCGAACTCATAAAGCTGCCCAAGCTCTTTGCAAGAAGAATCAACTTTTTCTTTATAGCAACCTAGCTTGAAGTAGTGCTCCGCATTTTTCCACTGACCTTTGGATTTTGCGGTCATTCCGTTATTGTGATTTGGTCCGGCTTGTGCTACCGACAAGCAACTAAATACTAAAAACAGGGTTAAAGCTAACTTTTTCATAGACTCCTCCTTGCGAGTAAATCTGTAAGAATTATAACCTTTTTGATATATTTTTAATCTAAATTATAACAACTTCCGTTTTTAGCTCTACGCCGAATTTTTCCAGCACTAGTTTTTTGGCTAAATTTATGAGATTTATTGCATCATCAAAGCTTGCATTATCAAAATTTATCAAGAAATTTGCGTGCTTTTCGCTAAATTTTGCTCCGCCGATAACGTGCCCTTTTAACCCGACGGCCTCGATAAGTCTGCCTGCGTAATCGCCCGTTGGATTTACAAAGCAGCTTCCAAAGCTAGCTCCCTTCGGCTGGTTTGAGCGTTTAAGCCCAAATTCGCTTGCAAGTGCGGCGTTAAAGCCTTTTGTTGCTTTAAATTTGGTTGCAAAAACAATTTCGTTTAGCTCGCAATATCGGTAAGCAAATTTTATCTCTTCTTTTTTTACCCAGCCTCGTTTTAAACGCACTTCAAGCAAGTTGTCGCTCATGGAAATTCCACAAAGCCCCGCGTTCATCTTGATCATGCCTCCAAGAGTGCCGGGGATATTTTGCAAAAACTCAAAGCCCGCTAGATCGTGCTTTTTGGCAAAATTATAAATTTTACCGCTCTTTGTAGCTGCACCTATCTCTAAGATTTTGTCTTCAAGTTTTATATAGTCAAATTTATCGCTTAAAATCGCCATCGGCGCAGGACTTAGCGAAACTAAAAGGTTGTTTCCACCGCCTATTATCACGCGGCCTTGCGTATCATCTTGCGTGCTATCTATGAGCAAAACCTCGTGCACGCCGCCAATTTTAACAGAGGTAAATTTAGAAAAATCAATAAGCTTGGTCATTGAACAAAGTGCGGGATAAACTCTATCATGCGGATGGTAAAATCAACCATCATGCTCACCATCCAAGGCATGAGAAATATGATAACAACGACTACGAGGATGATCTTTGGCACGAAGCTTAGCGTCATCTCGTTTATCTGCGTGGTCGCTTGAAAGATACTGATGATAAGACCCGCACTAAGACCTGCTAAAAGCATAGGAAAGCTAAGATAAAGCGCGGTTTTAAAGGTTTCGATGCCAAGCTCTATTAGGGTTGATTGCATTTAGCTAAACCTTATGTCGTTGTATTCGGTTGGTACCAGATAGTCGCGCACGTCGATTAACTCATCGTAAAAGCCGTGCTTATAGCCTATCTCAAACAGCTTATTTACAGCGTTTAGCTGCGTTTCGTTCATCGATACAGAGCTGTCGTTGGCGTATAAATTTAGATAAATTTTAAGCTTTTCTTTATCGACTCGGATCAAATTTCGCTCCATAAGCATGTGTGATAAAAACGGCTTATGATCGGTTGCGATTTTAACGGCTTTGGTAAGCACTCGCTCGCACTCTATCGCGTCAGTTATCGGCAGGCTTCTGCGAACGGCCATGCCGCCAAGCGGAAGCGGTAAATTATCACCTGCAAACTCACGCCAGATATCCCAAATTTCACGCTCTACGCAAAGTTCGTCACTAAAAGTTAAGATGCTTTCGTGAATTAGCACTCCCGCATCTACTTCGCCGCTTAAAACGGCATTTTCTATATCTAAGAAATTTTTATAAACTATGCGCGCCTCAGGATATGCCACACGAAACAAAAGCGCGTTTGTGGTGTGTTTGCCTGAGAGTGCGACTTTGAAATTTCGTTTTAGAATTTTATCTTTTTTCTTTACCAGTTTTGGTCCGTATCCCTCTCCGAAACTAACCGCGCACCGAAGCAAGGCATAGTTATCCCTTATAAGCGGATATAATCCAAAACTAATCGCGGTAGCGTCGTAAGTGCCTTTAAGCGCCTCGACGTTAAGCGTTTGGATGTCTAAAGCAAGGTTGCTAAAGCGCAAATTTGTAGAATCAACCCAGCCGAATTTTATCGCCATATACATAAAAATATCGTCCGCATCGGGTGAATGCGCTACGCTAATATCTTTAAAATATCTCAAATTTAATCCTTTTTAGGATTATAGGTTAAATTTTATGAATAGTTGATTAAATAGCCTATTATTAGAAGTTATCTTTATATTTTTTAAAAAATTAAATAAACCGAAATTCATCTTAAATTTGATAAAATCAGACAATTTAATTATAAAATTTAAAGGCAACAAATGGCGGTAGAAAAAGAGGATAATAAAAAAATAGGATCGGCTGAACTTGATGCTGATAAGAAAAAAGCGCTAGAGCTAGCCTTAAAGCAGATTGATAAATCATTTGGTAAAGGCACAGTCGTCAGACTTGGCGATAGAGAGATAGAGCCGATAGATAGCATATCTACAGGTTCGCTAGGACTTGATCTAGCACTTGGTATAGGCGGAGTGCCAAAAGGAAGAATCGTAGAAATTTACGGACCAGAGAGCTCCGGAAAGACTACATTGACCCTTCATATAATAGCTGAAGCTCAAAAGGCCGGTGGAGTATGCGCCTTTGTCGATGCTGAGCATGCTCTTGATGTAAAATACGCCGCAAATTTGGGCGTAGATACGGATAATCTTTATATTTCTCAGCCAGATTACGGCGAACAAGCGCTTGATATCGTAGAGACCTTGGCTAGAAGCGGAGCTATTGATCTGATAGTCGTGGATAGCGTTGCTGCACTAACTCCTAAAAACGAGATAGAAGGAGATATGGGCGACCAGCATGTAGGTCTTCAGGCTCGATTGATGTCTCAGGCTCTTAGAAAGCTTACCGGAATTTTACACAAGATGAATACAACTGTAATATTTATCAATCAAATTCGTATGAAAATAGGCGCTATGGGATACGGCACCCCTGAGACTACTACCGGTGGAAATGCACTGAAATTTTATGCTTCGGTTAGGATAGATGTACGTAAAATAGCTACTTTAAAGCAGAATGAAGAGCCGATCGGTAACCGCACTAAAGTAAAGGTGGCAAAAAATAAAGTCGCTCCTCCGTTTAAAGTGGCTGAATTTGACATAATGTTTGGCGAGGGAATTAGTAAAGAGGGCGAGATAATAGACTATGGAGTAAAGCTTGATATAGTCGATAAAAGCGGTGCTTGGTTTAGCTATAACGCCAATAAGCTTGGTCAAGGAAGAGAGAATTCAAAGGCTTATTTAAAAGAGCATCCAGAGGTGGCTGATGAGATAGTGGCTGCCATAAAAGGCTCTATGGGGATTGATCACTTGATAAGTTCAAGTGCAAAAGATGATGATACAACTGAGGCAGGAGAAGAATAATGATATTTATAGATGATGTTACAGCCATTGAGGCGCTTGATAGCAGAGGAAACCCTACTGTGCGTGCAACTGTGACTTTAAGCGATGGAACAGTAGCAAGCGCGATAGTACCAAGTGGTGCAAGCACGGGTAAACGCGAGGCTCTTGAACTTAGAGATAAAGATAATAGATATTGTGGCAAGGGCGTATTAAAGGCAGTCGCAAATGTAAATGAGGTTATAGCAGAGGCTATCATAGGACTAAACGCCTACGATCAAAAAATGATAGACGATGAGCTTCTTAGGCTTGACGGTAGCGACAACTACTCAAATTTAGGCGCAAATGCCGTGCTTGGAGTATCTATGGCAGTATCCAGGGCTGCCGCAAAAAGTTTAAATATTCCACTTTACCGCTATCTTGGCGGAGCAAATGCAAGTGTGTTGCCTGTGCCTATGTTTAACATTATAAACGGCGGAGCCCATGCAAACAATAGTGTGGATTTTCAAGAATTTATGATAATGCCTTTTGGATTTGAGACATTTAGCGATGCACTTAGAGCGGCGGCTGAAATTTATCAGGTTCTAAAAGGAATTTTAAACGATTTAGGACATAGTACAGCAGTTGGCGATGAGGGTGGATTTGCTCCAAATTTAAAGGATAATGAAGAGCCTATTCAAATCATAATGCAGGCTATAGCAAAAGCCGGATATAAAGCTGGCGAACAGGTAAAAATCGCTCTTGATGTCGCTTCAAGCGAGCTTTATAAAGATGGCAAATATGAGCTTGAGGGCAAAAAACTAAGTTCTGAGGAGTTGATTGAGTACTATGCTAGGCTTTGCGAAAAATATCCTATCTGCTCAATTGAGGATGGTTTGAGTGAGGATGATTGGGATGGTTGGGCTAAACTAACAGCGAGATTGGGTGCTAAGGTCCAGCTTGTGGGCGACGATCTATTTGTAACAAATGAGAAAATTTTAAGAGAAGGCATTAAAAAAGGTGTGGCAAACGCGATTTTGATCAAGCCAAATCAGATCGGTACAGTTAGTCAAACTATGCAAACTATTCGCCTAGCACAAAGAAAAGGATATCGCTGCGTGATGAGCCATAGAAGCGGCGAGAGTGAAGATAGCTTTATAGCCGACTTTGCAGTAGGTTTAAATACTGGCCAAATTAAAACAGGTGCAACTTCAAGAAGCGAGAGAAATGCAAAATACAACCGCTTGCTTGAGATTGAGCTTGAAACGGATGAATTTTTAGGACATGAAATTTGAGTGAAATTTTAAAGGAGTATGACGAAAATGAGATAAGGAGATCATACTCTTTTAAAAATTTCTTAAGACTATTTATAATAACCATCATTGTCATATTGTTTGGTATATATATCGGCAATATGATGTTTGGAAAGCGATC
>NZ_LIWS01000019.1:0-5556 GCF_012978835.1 Campylobacter sp. RM16190
AAATTTAATATAGAAATTTCAGGTACATCTTTAAAGCAGTGCTGTGAGAAACTACACTCAAATGGGCTATAGCATTGTGTTCCTATCTTTATATCAGGCTCATCTAGGCTTAGCATATTGTTTAAATTTGTTAGGTTATCTCTAACTTCATCTTGTTTAGCGATAACTATATCTGTTATATCTTCTATATGAAATAGCTCGTTTAAATTTATCTCTCCAACTCTTTCATAAGAGTTATCTATATGCATGACATAAGCTTTCTTAAGCGGTAAAACTGAGCTTATACAATACCACTGCACACTGATATCGTCTATATGATAATCTTTTACACTAGTACTTGATTTAACTTCGTAAATTTCATACTCGCTACCGTTTTTTACCAAGATGTCAGCCATGGCAAATACACCATTTGACATAAATGTAGCTTCGTAAATGATTTTTGTTCCATTATCTATAAGCTCCTTTGTCCTTTCTGCCATACTTTCAAAATTACTTGGATCAAACTCTATTATGGCTCCGCCTTTAAAATACTCTTGTGCAAGCCTACCTACTTCATTACCTATCTCAAATTTTGTATTATCGATATATTTATTTTCAAGGTCGCGTCTAAATTTATAAAGCCATAGAGACTTTGGGCACTGTAACCCTCTTGTATATTGCGATTTGGATAGCATTTTGGTCCTTTTTTGTTTTTATAATTATAACAGGCTAGGTGAACAAGAGAGTGTCTATTTATTTTATGGTATATTTATCCTACCCAAACTCAATATCACTTATATCTCTTCTTTTGGATACATCTTGAGATTTCTTTGGCTTTAGCTTGAATAAGTTTCTAGCTTCCATTTTAACCCAAGCAACTCTTGAGATAATGTCAAATGACAGCTCTCTAAGGATATCAATCTTTCCTCTAAATCCATCAATGAATTTTGAAATTCTTGTTGTATTAGAGTTTGTTCTTTGAATACTTCCTCTAAGTCTGTTAGTCTCTTGTTCAAATTCTTGAATTCTTTGAGTAGCTCGTTTAATAATTCTATTCTCTCTTTCTCTTGCTTCTCTTTCATCTCTGATTCTTCTAATAACGCTTGCTCTAGTAGTGTCATAATACATCCTTTTAGTGAAGATTTTGGTTTTGCTATCTATTGCCGGTTGCCAGTTATATAGTGCTCTATATATGCTTTCATCTGTTTGTTTTGATCTATTAGTATTGAATTGTTCGATTTTATCTTCCAAATTACAATAGCTGACATTATTAACAATATCAGAAGTGCTACTACTGATAGTTTTAATATAAAATTTATGTCTTGGCTCTCTTGAAAATTGCTCTTTAAGCCAGTTGTTTCTTTTTTGTATTGCATTGTTAAGTTTTGTTTTGAGTCTGTTAAGCTCTTGATCTCTTTTTGATAGGTTTGATTTGAATTTGATAATTCTAAATTTCTCAATTGCAACTCCTGAAAAGATGTCTCTAGGTTTGCATATTTCGTTTTCAAAGATGAAACTTCTTGGTTCTTGTTCGCCAGCATTATTTCCATCCCTTGTATCTTTAAACTCTTTTGCTCTTCTTTGTGTCTTTTCTCTGAGTTGCTCCAAGCTTGCAGTGTCTGTAAAGCTTTCATGAAACATATCTCCTTTAAATCTTTTAGCCTTTTTACTATTTGGTAGCTTGACTGATATATAGTCTTTTCCTATTCTGGTTACTTCTATATTGCTATTTTTAAGGGCTTGCAAGATGTCATCTCTGCAACTAAATTCATTATTGATTAATTTATCTACTAGAATCCTTTCAAGCTCTATATAATCCTTTATAGATTTTAACTCTTTTCTTAAGCCTTGAAGCACATGAGCCTTAGCAGGATCTTTTGGATCGGAAAGATTAAATCTTAAGTTTGTGTAGTTTTGCCAAGAATCAACGAGAGGTCTATCTATCCTGTGATAGTATGGATTAAACGATAATCCTGTTGCTAAATCTATCTTTGGTATTGCAAAATTTAGTTCAAGTCGCCCCTTGTCTTGGTGCTCCACCCATAAGATATTGTATCTATCTTTATCATTTCCAAATAGAAGAGTTTCAAACTCATCTATTACTCTTTGTTTAGTCTTTAGATCAATATCTTTTTCTTCAAACGATAGACAGCCCATACATAGTTTTTGCTTTTTGGTTATGCTTGAAACTATATTTCTGGTTATACTTTCACTGCCTTTTATAATACAAGCGGTTTTATCTTTTACTCTATAGTTTAAAAGGTAGTTGATCCCGGATATGCTACCACCTTGTTTATTAGTAAAGAATTTAACTAACAATTCTTATCCTTATCCAACAAACTATTTATAGAATTAGAAATTTCAATAATACGCTTTAAGACTATAGAGTCTATGCTTTTATTTGTGTTAACATGTTTAGTTATCTGGTTGAGATTACTACCCACCCTTGAAAGTTGGTTAACCATAGCTTTATCGAATTTATGGATAGGGGGTTTGGCTTTAAGTAAAACATCTCTTACAAAGGCTGATTTGTTTAAACCACACAAAGATGCATTAGTTTCCAATAAATTCATTTCATTATCGGTTAGTCTAAGGGAGATTTTGTTAATTCGATTATGCTTTACTTTCATTATATTACCTTTTGTCTTGATTCGGTTAGAAACTGCGCGATAGAGACAAGAGTAAATACTATTCTTGAATTCTTTGCATCTCCTATTTTTATATACTCAGGCAAATTTCTACCCTCTTTAATGCGTAAATCAAGAGTAGATACGCCTATACCAAGAGCCTTAGCAGTCTCTTGACGATTTAGAGACTGCTTGCCTACAAACTGACGCTCAAGACTCTCAAGAGTTCTTCCAAAAAAATCTATATTTCCCATATTAAAATCCTTTTACTAATATTTTCTAATATTAATTATACTGGCGATGCCGCTTTTATTTTGAAAAAATATAGTTTTTTAAAGAAAGTTGATAAAATGTATTATTTTAGAGTGATTTAGAACAACTTACGACAAAAATCATGAAGTTTTTAAAATTGCATTGATGATGGCCTGATAAATAATATGCTTTAAAATATTTTAGAGTAACACATAAAAATCTAGAAAATAAAAACAAACAGAGGGGAAATAAAGGGGAAAAATGCAAAAACCAAGAAAACTTAAAGCTTTCAAAGTATCGGTAAAATCGGGGTTTTAAAGGGGTTTTTTACAAGTAAATGGCTCCGGATGCTGGATTCGAACCAGCGACCAATCGGTTAACAGCCGACTACTCTACCGCTGAGCTAATCCGGAACATTGATAAAAGAAGCCGTATTATAGAAAAAAATATGTCTTTTGTCAATAAAATTTAGCTTAAAATATATAAATTTCTAAAATTCTATTAAATATTCAGACAAATAGCTTATATTTAGAGTAAATAATAAAAAAATATGCTTCAAATCAAGATATTTTATAAAATTTAACTCCACTTACATTTGTTTCATATATCTTGCCGTCTTTTATAAGCTCATTTAAATTGTGCTTTGAGATTTCAGAAAAACTATTTTTCACATCTATATCGCTTTGAGGACGACGACAAGAGAGTTCTAGTAATTCTTCTTTGGTAAAATCAAGCATTTTATCTCCATATTTGGCGCTGGCTATGACACAAGGTATATTTGTGATATAGCCAGCTATTTCTTCTAAAGTATCTCTATTAACGCCTTTTACAGGATAGGCTGGAGGACGGTCAATGGTGCTTATATCTACTCTTGATGGGGCAATTTTATTTATAGCTAAATTTAAAGCTTCAAATTCATCTTTAGTGTCGTTAAAGCCTTTTACTACAAGAATTTCAAGCACAAGCTCGCCCTTAAATTCGTTTCTAAACTCAGACATCTTTTCTATTAGATCAGACACTATAAGTTTTTTATCTCCGCGATCTATTTTACGAAATGTCTTTTGAATAGCGCTATCAAGGCTAAATTTAACTATATCAAGCGCCAAAATCGCATCATAAATTTTAGAATTTAGCACGCCCGTTCCATTTGACAAAATCAATAACTTTGCACTATCTTTTATTAAATTTAATCTACAAATAAGCTCCTTTAAATTTGGATATAAAGTTGGCTCGCCATTTGCAGTGAGCGTAATCACATCGATATCTTTGTGGATTTTTAGTGCAGCTGAAACTTCCTTAATAATTTCTTCTATGCTAATAGGATCTGAAATTTTATCAACAGTTTTTGAGGCGGTTAATTCGCAATAGACACAATCAAAATTGCAAGATTTTTTGTCAGGAGACAGGTCAACTCCAAGCGATCTACCAAACCGCCTGGAGCTAACCGGTCCAAAAACAATGGACATTAAAATTTCTTCTTTCTTACATCCTCTGCTATAACTTTAGCCATATTGTCAACTTCAGAAGTAACTTCGTTTGTACTATTGGCCACTTGGACATTTTGTCTGGTGAGATCATCTATCTGATTTACGGCTTGATTTATCATGTGCACAGCCTCGCTCTCTTCTCTAATACTCTCACTCATCTCATTTATGCTTTGAGCTAGGACATTTGCATTAGCCTCTATCTCACTTAGTGATTTTTGAGTTCTTTCCGCTAGTTTTCTAACTTCATCTGCAACTACCGCAAAGCCTCTTCCGTGTTCTCCTGCACGTGCTGCTTCTATTGCTGCGTTAAGTGCTAGTAAATTTGTTTGATCTGCTATATCTCTTATTATTACTATTATGTTTTTTATCTCTTCTGATTGTCTTGTTACATCTTCTGCTTTTTGACTTATAGCATTCATTGAGCTTGACATCTGTTCTACTGCTGCAGCACTTTCTTGAAGAGAATTTGCTTGGATGTTGGTTCCGTCGGTGAGTTGTTTCATTAGTCCTTTTAGCGCTTCGGCCTTTTCTTCTAAAATTTTAGCTTGTTCTAGACTTTGTCTTAGCATTCCTGAAACTTCCTGACCAAGAAGATCAATTCCTGAGGCTACCAAGCCTTTATCATTAGTTCTTGCGCTAAAATCCTGAGATTTAAATCTATTTAATGTATCAAATATTATATTGCTATTTGTAGCTACTCCTGTTTGAAGACTTAAAGACAACTTCGCAAATGCTTCTTTAAGATTCATTAGGGCAGGATTTTGCACATCCGCATCAAGAGTGGCCGTAAATTTACCTGACTCTATATTATCGACAAAGACATTTGCTTTTCTTATAAACTCATCTTCAGATATCTTGGCTGATTGTATTTTGCTGATATTTTCATTTATTAAAGATGCCATTACTCCAAACTCATCTTTAGTTCTTACATCCAGTTCAGCAGGCTCTTTTATCTCATAATTTAAAAATTTAAAAAATGAAACAAGTCCTGTAGAGATGAAATTTAAAGGCTTTAAAAAGTAACCAATAATGACCATTAGAATAATAACTATAGCTATAGTAGATATCACAGAAATAAGAATCTGGTCAAAAAGAATTGAATTTAGTGCCAAATCATAATCGGATACTAAATTCGCCGAGCAAACAAGCCAGTTGATAGTATCATATGCACTACAAGACGCTACTTTATTGTCTCCATTCATCTCGTATGC
>NZ_LIWS01000020.1:0-4110 GCF_012978835.1 Campylobacter sp. RM16190
AGTTTTGTGGGATGATTGATGAGCTAAAGCTTAGCGAATTTGACAAAAAGGGCTTTCATGAGCTAAAAAGGCTTTTGAATGAATAAACTTAAACCGGTAATTAGATTTCAAGGTTTTACTAACGCTTGGGAACAGCGTAAGGCAAAAGATGTTTGTTTAATTTCAACAGGTAAAAGCAATACACAAGACCAAAACGAAAATGGAAAATATCCATTTTTTATACGTCCAGATGCGCCAGCTAAGAGTGATAAATTTTTATATGATTGCGAGGCTGTCATAACAATAGGAGATGGCAATATAGGAAAAGTTTTTCACTACATAAATGGTAAGTTTGATTTGCATCAAAGATGCTATAAAATGAGTAATTTTAAAGATATTGACGGCAAATATTTTTATTATTTTTTCTCGGAAAAATTTTATGAGCGTGCTATCAAAATGACAGCAAAAGCAACTGTTGATTCTGTTAGATTAGAAATGATTTCAGAGATGAAAATTTCACAACCTTTAGAATCACAAGAACAACATAAAATTTCAAACTTTCTAACCAAACTTGACAACCTTATCACCCTTCATCAGCGTAAGCGATATATTATTTTTTCAAAAGGAGAAAACTATGTTAAAAGAAGTAAAAAAAAGACAATCTTTTTTGTGATTATTATAAGAAATGGATTGACGTATATAAACAAGGTGTCATCAGGACGATCACTATGAGAAAATACATAATGACACACAAATGGTTAACTCAGCTTGCGCCTAATTTAAAGATATATGAGTTAAATCGAATAGCTTATCAGCAGCTTTTAAATGATTATGCTCTTTATCATGAAAGGCAGACTACTATGGATTTTCATCATCAGTTAAAAGGAGCAGTTTTGGATGCAGTAGACGAAGGGTTAATAGAGAGAGATCCTACTAGAAAAGCTATTATAAAAGGAAAGGCACCGCGTTTAAAAAAGATAAAGTATATAAATCAATTTGACCTACATAAATTAATTTCCGGACTAGCACTCAATTCTCAACTTTCATGGGACTGGCTTATACTACTTATAGCAAAGACAGGGATGAGATTCTCGGAAGCTTTGGCTATCACGCCTAGTGATTTTGATTTTTCACGCCAGACACTTTCTATTAATAAAACATGGGACTATAAAAATGAAGGCGGTTTTATGCCTACAAAGAACCAATCCTCAGTACGGAAAATTCAACTAGATTGGCAGACTGTAATTCAATTTGCTGAGCTTGTGAAAGACAAACCACCACATAAGCCTATCTTCATAAGAGCAGATGAGAGGATATATAACTCAACTATCAACAGCCTATTAAAAAGACGTTGTGAGCAAAATAAAATATCCACGATATCAATTCATGGTCTTAGACATACTCATGCATCACTTTTGCTTTTTGCGGGAGTATCTATAGCTAGTGTTGCTAGAAGATTAGGGCATGCGAGTATGACTACCACGCAAAAGACATATTTACATATAATACAAGAGCTTGAAAATAAAGATGTAGATATTGTAATGAGGTCATTATCCGGTCTAAATTAGTTAATTAATGCTTACGCTGATGAAGGGTGATAAGGTTGTCAAGTTTGGTTAGAAAGTTTGAAATTTTATGTTGTTCTTGTGATTCTAAAGGTTGTGAAATTTTCATCTCTGAAATCATTTCTAATCTAACAGAATCAACAGTTGCTTTTGCTGTCATTTTGATAGCACGCTCATAAAATTTTTCCGAGAAAAAATAATAAAAATATTTGCCGTCAATATCTTTAAAATTACTCATTTTATAGTATCTTTGATGCAAATCAAACTTACCATTTATGTAGTGAAAAACTTTTCCTATATTGCCATCTCCTATTGTTATGACAGCCTCGCAATCATATAAAAATTTATCACTCTTAGCTGGCGCATCTGGACGTATAAAAAATGGATATTTTCCATTTTCGTTTTGGTCTTGTGTATTGCTTTTACCTGTTGAAATTAAACAAACATCTTTTGCCTTACGCTGTTCCCAAGCGTTAGTAAAACCTTGAAATCTAATTACCGGTTTAAGTTTATTCATTTTTATATCCTATGTAATAATTATAACAATGTAGTTTATTGAAATAAATACTGCAAGCTTATTATATTTTAATAAAAACAAATTTCGCATTTTATAAAAACTGCCTAGTTATTTTTAATAAAAATAAAGGCGGTTTTTATCATATTTTTCTTTGATAATCAAAGAAAAATATTGCCCGTCTGGCAAGACCTTACAGCACTATCGATTAGATAGTGTTAAGTAAGTTTTAGCACCATGGCGCTAAAACTATATTTATGAGATAAAATTGTATGATTATTTAACTGTACAGATTTCATTTTTTTAAGCTAGTTTGTTGATTGCTATATCGTGCAGATAGTGCATATACTTAAGAATATATTAATAATAGTTGCTCTATACTTCTCGTGCAGCTTGTGCATATAGATAAGATTATATTAAGGATATAGGATGAATCAAGTATCCCTAGAAATAGTAAGAATTCTAAAAAATAGTAATACATTACTTACAAGATTACAGATAGAAAAGAATATCCAGAGAGTATCAAAAAGAACTATCCAGAATGAGCTAAAAAAGCTAAGCGAACTAAAGCGAATAAGAATAGTAGGGCAGGCTTCAAGTACGGCTTATGAAATTTCAGACGAGTATTCTAATTTTGAGCATCGTCTATTTATTTACCAAAACCAAATTTTAATAGGCTATTTGGGCTATGATTACGAGAACTACTACTTTGCGTATGATACGGATTTTTTGCTTGGTAGTAGATATGGCGTTAAATTTGAGATGCCGATTAATTTTAAAATTTATAAGAGCAAGAGTTGCTTTGTGGATTTTGAGGAGTCGCTCCCTGAGGGAATAGATAGAAAGATATTAATAGATAAAGCCGGTAACGCTACAGAGTTTTTCTTGCTACTGCATAATGACTATAGCAAAAACGATCTTGTATTTTCGCCAAGTGCTTTGGAATTTGGTCGTGAAGTAAAGCCTCAAAGTTATCTTTCCGAGAAGGATAAAATTTTAGGTACTAATACTTTTCCTAATATCCTAAAATACGATGTGGATATAGATGATGTATCGCTTTTCCCAAGTAAATTTATGAGCGATAGCGAAGAGATAAAGCATGTAAGAACTATGAGTTTATCAGGCTATCAGCATAAACTTCAAGTAGTGGTAAAGGATAATACAATACGAGTGGCTAAAAATGAAGATAATGCGAAGTTTTTTATCAAACCATACGATATACTAAAAGCCGATGAAAACAGCGACTACCACTTCCCTCATATCGCTATAAACGAGCATTTGCATATGAGCTTTGCAAAAAACGAGTTAGGCTTTGATGTGCCTATGAGCGGAGTGTTTAAAAGAGAGCAGGATAAAGAGTATCACTACTTCATAAAGTATTTTGATAGGATCGGCGCTTATAAATTTCAACGAAAAGAGTTTTCTACTTTTATGGGGTTAAGTAGTGAGAGTAAATATAAAGCCTCATCTGAAAAGCTATTTGATATGGCGGCTAAGATACTGCCAAACAGTGATGATAGACTCAGAATGATTGAGTATTATTTTTATTCGTTTCTTATTAGACATGAGGATATGCATACGAAAAACATATCGGTTATTTACGATAATGGCAAACTTTTGCTAGCCCCTCTTTATGATATCGCTTGCACCGGCTTTTACGAGGGTATCAAAAACTACGAGTCGCATTTAAGTATAAACGGCAAGCAGACAAATATAAGATATAACGACTTTATGGAAATAGTAAAAAGAGCTAAGGTTGATAGAGCTAAGTTTAATAAGTCGGCTAAAAATATAGTAGAAATCTACATAAAAAAGATGCCCAAGTATATCAAAAAACTAGAAAAGCTTGACGGGTTGGATTTTTACAAAAAAGATAGAGCTAATGCTGAGGATAAAAGGATAAATATAAAGTCTAAAACTACACTTGCAGATGTTATGATGAGGCACTTTGAGCAAAGATGTGAGACTCTAAAAAGAAATGGGTGGTTTGAGAAGTTAGGTATTGATGATTAATTATGTCATGCAAAATTTTAAACTATTTAAATTTTTCGA
>NZ_LIWS01000021.1:0-3041 GCF_012978835.1 Campylobacter sp. RM16190
TCTAGTTTTGAAGTAGATAGAATTAAACACTATAAAATATCTTAAGCCCCAAGTCTTTCAGCTACTCTCTTATTACCCTGCCAATATCCACAGAATTCATTAGATACGCTATTGCTCGCCAAACGGCCAGCACTACATCCAATGATGTTTTAATGTATTTAGACGAATTAAACGACAAAAATAAACTTCCTTTTGGCAAAATTGTCAGTATGGAAGAGCTTTGTAACGAACTTTTTCCTGCAATAAAAAACAGCAAAGAAGATGTTATTAGAGCCACTTATCAACCAAATGAAACTTTGCATAGCTTTGGCATAAGCGAAAAAGTCAGAGGACAATTTGTTGGCACTTGTCTTTTGGCTTTAAAAAATGGTTTAGAATATGAAAATTCAAAAAAACAACCCAAAGCCACTTCTGTTGTAATTAGCGAAATAAAAGCAATTCTAAATAGTCTGTTAGATAAAAGTGTGGATAATAATTTAAGTAAAGCAGAAAAAATGCTTTTGCTTGACAAAAATGTTTTAGAGGATGAAAGAGTTATTAGGCTTTCTGATAGCGATTTTCATCAAATTCTGATACACATAAGCAACAAAAATTTTGCCTTATATTAACGATGAAACAAAAGCCAGGCAAGATATTTTAAACCTATTTTTTACAACTTTTAATAAATATGTCAATAAAGATGATAAAAACCAAGCTTTTACGCCTGACCATATAACAGATTTTATGTGCAAGATTACAGAAGTTGATTACAATTCACGAGTTTTAGATCCTTGTTGTGGAAGTGGAGCGTTTTTAGTTAGAGCATTGGTAACTGCTAGAAATTCTTGTGCTAATTTACCAAATAAAGATAATATTGTAGAAAAAATACACAAAGAGCAAATTTACGGTATTGAAGAAAGCGAAAAGCCATTCGGACTTTCTACAACAAATATGTTAATTCATGGAGATGGCAATACTAATATCATCAAAGCAAACTGTTTTGATAAAAAATCTTGGATAAAAGAAGCAAAACCAAGTGTAATTTTGATGAATCCGCCGTATAACGCACAACAAATACTATTCCCTACGAAAATTATCGACTACATAGGCAGTAAAACTACTAAAAAGGGCGAGAAAAAGATTGAAATTTTAAAAACATATTCAACAGGAGCATGGAATAAAAAAAATGGTAAACCTGTTAAAGAGGATCCTACAAAAGGTCTTTGTTTTGTGGAATATATATCGGATTGTTTGCAAGAAGCA
Source organism: Campylobacter sp. RM16190 (assembly GCF_012978835.1). Lineage (NCBI taxonomy): Bacteria > Pseudomonadati > Campylobacterota > Epsilonproteobacteria > Campylobacterales > Campylobacteraceae > Campylobacter > Campylobacter sp. RM16190. The sequence continues at coordinate 1,243 of NZ_LIWS01000021.1, forward strand.
AATATTACAAATGCCAAATTAGCCGTATTACTTCCAATGCAATGTGCTATTGCCAATAAGGGAATAATATTAAAGGCAAAGGAAAATATCTTAAAAAATAATACTCTTGAAGCTGTTTTTACATTACCGCCTGGAATGTTCTATCCGGGTGCCAGTGCCAATGCTTGTTGTATGTTATTCACTATGGGAATTTCGCATTTCAATACCGATGATGGGAAACCAAATAAAAAAACATTTTTTGGCTATTATAAAAACGATGGTTTTATAAAAAAGAAAAATTTAGGTCGTATAGAACTTTTAGACACAAACAATAATTCCATTTGGGAAACTCAAATTTTGCCTAAATGGTTATCTTTGTTTAAAAATGGTGATGTAGAATCTGGATTGTCAGCGAAAGAGTATGTCAAGGCAGATGATGAGTGGCTATGCGAAGCATATATGAAAACAGATTATTCCACATTAAATGAAACAGATTTTCAAAAAACACTCAATAATTATCTTGCATATTTGGTAAAAGAGAGTGTGGTGTATGAATCTTAGTATAAACGAGTGGAAACCATTTAAAGTAAGTAAAATATTTACGATACTTAATGGAAAAGGGATTACAAAAGAAGAAATTTTTGATAATCAGGGTAATTTTATAGCTGTTCAGAGCGGAGAAGAAAATAATGGTGTAATAGGTCGCATTGATTTGGATTATTGCAAAGAAATGGGCTATACATATTCTGAAAAGCCTTGTTTAACTGTTGCAAGAAGCGGTTCTGCTGGTTTCGTATCTTTTCAAATTTACGGGTGTGTTGTTGGAGATTCTGCAAAAATATTGTTGTTGCCTGATGACATTGCAACCATAGAAATATATGCTTTTTTTCAAACGGTATTAACGGCTAATAAATTTAAATATACTTATGGTCGTAAAGTCACAAAATCTAAATATTTAAATGATTTAATTGATTTGCCTATTAAGCAAAATTTAGACAACACTCCTTTTATTGATGAAAATTATAAATATTCAGATGATGGATATGTACCTGATTGGGAATTTATGAAAAATTATATTAAATCGCTACACCATAAAGAACTTACTACAAAAAACAAAGCAGGTTTTGCTCCAAAATTAGATACTAAAAAATGGGGGGAATTTAAAATTGAAAAACTATTTTCTAAATTGGTCAAAGGCAAATGTGCAGATGCCTCAAGCTTAGTGAATGGTTATGATATAAACTATATTGGTGCTAAGTATAATGACAATGGAGTAATGAAATCTTGTTCTTTAAATGATAATATTGAATTTGTAAGCGATGGTAATTGTATAGCTATGATAGGTCAAGGAGAGGGTTCGGCAGGTTATGCGATTTATTTAAATGAAAAATTTATTGGTGCTACTTCATTAAATCTTGGATATGCAGATTGGATAAATCCATATACCGCACTTTTCGTAACTACTATTTTATGTAAAGAATATGATAAATATTATTTTGGTCGCTCTTGGACAGGGGATAGGTTAAGAAAAACTATCATTAAACTCCCAATTATTCAAAAAGATAAACCAGATTGGGATTTTATGGAGAATTATATCAAATCACTACCTTATGGAGATAGAATTTGATAAACATATAAGGGTTTATAATTATTCTTTTATAAAAACATAGGCTATTTTTATTAAAATAGCCTTTTATTGATTTGTGCATTTGCTACATAATATCCATTTTTTCGATACTCCACTATCTCTTTATAGCTTCTATTACTACCGATTGATACATAATCGGTTATCTATTTAACACATCTAGATCTTTCTTTTT
>NZ_LIWS01000022.1:0-2808 GCF_012978835.1 Campylobacter sp. RM16190
ATCGTCAAATATATAGAACAAAATGGTGATGGTATTGCTAAAACTTTCGAAGGTAATTCAATTACAGTTGATATGTTTTGCAATGCTTTCTATCAACCAAAAGAATTTTACGCAGTTAGCCACGGTCGAGTAAATATTTTAACACCTTTATTTGAAGAAATGGATTGTAAAATTGGATTATTTATAGCTACATTAATAAATAAAGAAAGATATAGATTCTCTTATGGCAGAGCAGTATATAATAGTGTAATTTCAAAACTAAAAATTAATTTGCCAATAGAATATGACGAGAACAATAATCCTAAATTAGACGAAAAAGCACAATATTCTGACCATAAATACATTCCTGATTTCAAGCTCATGAAAGAATATATAGAAAGTTTAGATTATGGAACATCTTTAAATATAGAAAATGAACAAAAATAGCAAAACTTTAAAAAGAATATTATTCTTTTTAAAAAATCAAAAAAAGAAATATTATATTTATATTTCTTTTTTTGTGCATTTGCTACATAATAGCGGATATTTTAATGCTTATTTTTAACCATAATAATCCTGCCAAATCAAGACTTCGCACAATACATGCAATACATGAGATAATAACGCATATGCACTCTATTTTTTCAATAGCAATAAAAGACGACTACATACATAAAGACCCAAGCTTTGGTCTAGCAGATAAATTTTTATCAGCTCACAAATTTGCTCAAAAACATGATTTAAACACTAATTAATATAAATAAAAATTGAGAGTCAAATGCTCCGATTTTTATAAGATCGGAGCATTTAGAACTATAAACTATTACACTAAATCAGTATTGATGGTTTGATCTATTTTAATAATAACAGTTTCACCACTTGGTTGTAATTGCGTTGAGTATTGATCAGGTTCACCTACACTTCCAGATGTCTTAGTCCATTCAGAACTATCGGTTTTGCTTACTAAGTCATCACTACCACCTTTTATAGTAAGGATTTCTGAGCCATTGGCTTTATTTACATCCAATACATCTTGTGCAGTTATATTTAGCTTTGCGCCATCTACTTGTGATAAATCAATGGATTTTATATTTTTATCCACTGATGATATGTTTGATAGATCGATAGTTTTGCTACCTTCCATACTCTCTATGATTAGATCTCCACCATTATTGGTAATGATAGTATCATCACCAGCACCTCCTTGTTGCTGCTGGCCTGTTATAGTTGATTTGTTGCCGTCTGTGATTATAGTATCGTTACCGCCTCCTGCGTCAATACCGCCTATAATTGTGGAATTTTCTACTCCTATAGTATCGTTACCTTGTTTAGAATCAATTCCATCTCCTAAAATAGCAGCTTTATTTTGCTCTTCAAATTTAGAGTTGCCTACTGTGGAATCTACTACCTTGACAGTATCATTACCGCCTCCACCTTCAATACCACCTTGAATTATGGAGTTATTTTTTATCTCTATAATATCGTTTCCATCTTTGAAGTTACTTCCATCTCCAAAGACGACAGAACTAGCCTCATTTTTAAATTGAGGGTTTGCTCCTATTGTGGAATTATCTATTACTATAGTATCATTACCGCCTTCTCCCAATATTTTAAATCCTACTTTAGAATCTTTAACCGTAATCTTAGAATCCGAATAATGTCCCGCATATATAGTGCCATGCACAGTAGACTTATCTAAGGTTATCTCCCTATCTCCCAGTCCGTTTAAGTCTATCGTTTTATTAACTGTTGAATTTTTTATAGTTACATTTACATTTCCTGCGAAATCATGATTATCAGTAGTATCTCCTTTTTCAATAATCTCTCGCTCTATTCCGCTTCTGACGTGACCTTCTACTATAGTTCCGCCGGATATGTCTACTTTTCCTGCTCCTTTGCCGGCTTCTACGTTTCCTTTTACAGCTGCTTTATCTAGAGTTATTTCATCATCTCCTTCTCTACCATAGATATTTTTTTCCACAGTAGCATTGTTTACGGTTATAGTATCCTTACCGTCTCCACTATTTATATTACCTGCGACGCTTCCTTTGTTTGTAATATTTATTGTATCATCGCCTGCGTTAGTAAATATATTTCCTTTTACCTCAGTGCTAGCACCGTCTACATTTACAGTATCTTCTCCGTCTCCGGTATTAATATCCTTAAGTACTTTAGCACCGTTTTTTAAGGTTACTTTATCATCTCCTGTTCCTGTAGATACAAAATCTACCGATACGTTGTCTATTGTAATATCGTCACTATTATCGCCGCCAAATACTCTCGGAGGAGTTTGTCCATCCTCCAATACCACTACTTTTTTGCCTGTATATTCGGCATTATCTTTATTGGCTTCATTTGTTACAACAAGATCTTTTGCATCATCAGAACCAATGATTAGTGTTTTATCATTATTTATATACCAGCCATCTTCTAAAGTAAATTCTCCACTAGGAACCTTTAAATAAGCTTTATTAAACTCTGTTTGATTCTCACCTTTTTTTACTGTTTTTAGTTCTAGTTCAGGGTTCGGTTGAAGCTTGTTAGCAAGCCAAGGAGATAAATTTGATTGATCGACTACGTTAAAATTACTATCTGCTGCCACAGAACTTGACTTATCATTATCAAATACGCTATTTAAAGCTTCAAAATAATTAGTAGTATTGCCTCCTATAGTCACTGTAGAGTTATCAGCCAAAGTTGAGCCCTCTATATTAGCCTTATTATCAGTTAATACTGAATCGGCATTATATTTTGACATCTCTCTTACATAAACGGAAGACGGTAACTCAATTTCTGTTACTGTTCCAGGAGTTGGCGGAGTTGTTGTAT
>NZ_LIWS01000023.1:0-1244 GCF_012978835.1 Campylobacter sp. RM16190
TTATAGGCATAGTCCACCTTTTACTCGCATTGCGTATAGCTAAATACATAGCTTTGTATATTGAATCATCATCAGGAAAGCTTGGTTTATTACGAGTAACTTTTCTCAAACTGGAATTTAAAGACTCGATTGCATTCGTCGTGTAAATAGCTTTTCGGATTTCTTCAGGATAATTAAAAAACTCACTAAGCTCATTCCAATTCCTCTGCCAAGCAGCTTTAATCATCGGATACTTCTCATCCCATTTCTTTCCAAAATCTTCAAGAGCTTTGGCTCCGGCCTTTTCATTTATAGCTGAATATACTTCTTTCAAGTCTTTGCATACAGCTTTAAGGTCTTTGTAAGAAACAAATTTGGTAGAGCTTCTAACCATATGAACTATACAATGCTGTATATGAGTATCCGGAAATACTGCTTTTACCGCTTCAGGAAATCCAGTAAGCCCATCCATGCAGGCTATAAGAATATCTTCAGTCCCTCGGTTCTTTATCTCACTAAGAACTCCCATAAGGCTTTCAGCCTTGTACTGTAAGGAAGTGATTGTACATGTCCGCTTTTCGCAGACTGCGTCTCCAAAATTTTGCTCCTTCTGTATTAGATAGCCAAAGCCCTAATACCTCTTTTTTTCCTTCCCAATTGATTGCCAAAGCTACATATAAGGCTTTATTGACGTTTTTTCCGTCTTGACGGCAATTAACACGTAAAGCGTCAATAAATAAAATAGGATATGATTTATCTAGCGGACGGTTTTGCCATTCTTTCACATCCATCATTACTGATTCCGTTACATGTGAAATAAGCTCTGCTGAAACATTTACACCATACACTTCCTGTAGATGTCTTTGGGTATCTCGACAACTCATGCCGTATGAATACATCGAAATGATCTGATCGTTGAATAAGGGACTGCGTTTCCCATGTTTTGGTATAATAACAGGCTCAAATGTACTGTTTCTGTCTCGCGGTACATGTATATTGGTAGTACTGTTATCATCCAAAATTACAGTCTTCTCACTACGGCTGTTACCCGAATTATCCCCTGCATTATCGTGCTTAAGACAACCAAGATGTTCATCCATTTCTGCCTACAATACCCGCTCATAGAATCTACTAGTAAGCTGTCTCAAGATTCCATCACATCCGTTAAGTTCTTCTTTTGTCATTCCATGAAAATCGAGTTGGTCAAGCATCAAATCGATTACATCTTTTTCTTTGTTCTTTCTTTTGGCTGTCATAATATTTCT
>NZ_LIWS01000024.1:0-1089 GCF_012978835.1 Campylobacter sp. RM16190
CCATAAATTTTTTACTAGAGAGATTGCTTGTTAGAATGAGTATATAAAAGTATCTGAGTAAGTTTATTACTCAGATACGATTGATTATTTTACTGATTTTTGATGTCTTTGATAATTTCTTTTTTGTCTTTCATCTTATTTTTTGCTTCTGTTTTTTGTTTGGATTTTTCTTTTGTAATATCTTTTGATTCTTTTACTTTCTCTTTTATATTCTGTTCTTTGTTTTTAGTCTTTTCTTTTACATTGTCCACTTTTTTGTTTATTTTATCTTTTGCTTCTTTAGTCTTGTCTTTTGATTTGGTTTCAGGTATTTTGGTTTTTCCTGATATAGAAATATCTCTTTTTAAATTTTCAAATATTTTATCTCCTATTCCGCTTACATTTTTTAGATCTTCTACGCTTTTGAAAGTATTTGTTTTTCTATATTCTATAATAGCATCAGCTTTTGCCTCTCCTATGCCGTTTAAGCTCATTAACTCTTCTTTTGTAGCCGTATTAATATTTATTATAGCTAATGCATATGAGGATAAAAAAATTAAAGATAAAAATATCTTACCTAATATATTTTTCATTTTTGACTCCTTTTGAATTGAATTTTAATAAAATTATAGTACAAAGATATTATATAAATATTAAAAAATATAAGTAGTTTTGTATATTTTTATAAGCATTATGATTTTAAATAGTATATAGATTATAAAAATAGACATATAAACTACAGATACTTAATGCATTGCCATCAAAAAAGTAATATATAAACGCATAAATTTAAAGACTTGTTTGCTGATGGATAAAATAGTTTGAATAGTTATAAATTTTTAAAATTTATTGTACATTTTTTAAAAATATAATAAATTTAGACTTTTATACAAAAATAATGATAATATTGTTTAAGAATAATAATTGGTGACCCATACGAGACTCGAACTCGTGTTACCAACGTGAGAGGCTGGTGTCCTAACCGCTAGACGAATGGGCCATCAAGCAAAATCAAATGGTGCCCCGTGTAGGGTTCGAACCTACGACCCCATCATTAAGAGTGATATGCTCTACCAGCTGAGCTAACGAGGCACACACTAAGATTTTAAA
>NZ_LIWS01000025.1:0-1085 GCF_012978835.1 Campylobacter sp. RM16190
GAAATATTTGCTTTAAAAAGCCAAATATCAATAAGCTCATACCTTAGCTTTACATCATCAACAAAGTGGATAGCTAATAAAATATACTGCTCACCTATACTGCCTAATGAGTCAAGCCAGTAAAAATAAAGCCTTAAGAGTCGCTCATCCAAGCTAGCAAATCGTGACAAATAGCAACAAATCATTATCTCGTAGTCATTTGCGTTTTTAAAAGTTTGGACTTTATTAAAAATTTCGCATATAAAATCAGTATCAAAAACATATAAATGGTTAATAATATTTAAACAGTCAAGAACGCATTTTGAATTATCAAGCCACAGGGTATAAAGTTTTAAAATATCTTTATCGTTACTAAATTTTTTAACTGAAAGTCTAAAATCCTTTGTTTTTTTGCATAATACCAAAGCTTCATCTATACTTTTTATTTTATCAACTCTCATTTTTACTCCTCTGTTGGATATACAAATGAGATGAAAAAAATTTTAAGTATTTGTCTAATTTTTTATTAAATAAGAAAATTTTGTTACTGTTCTGCACAAAAATGATTGTTTTATAACAAATTAATATTTTTAGCTATGTTGTGAAAAACATAGCTATTTGCAACAAAAATAAATCTCGCACTAGCGAATATGTTAATATTTTATTTATTTTTTGTTGCAATAAAAGCAGGCGTAGTTTTTGATAAATATTAATCAAACTTTGCCTGCTTTTAGCCCGTCTGGCACAAGACCTTACAGCAAGCTTGTCTGAGCTTGCTAAGTAAGTATTAGCCAAATATTAATTTTGCTTTTAGATGTGCAGGATATTTAAATGTAAATTTGAATTCAGCTTTTTAAATTTTTGGTATAGTGAAAGGCTGGTTTGTTTAATCTTGTTTATTTTTAAATGCCAATATTTTGGTAGTTAGATTTTGTTTGAAAATTTTACTAAATTTTAGAAAAACTATACAATAAATTACAACAAAAGTAAAAAGTTTATTTTGAATTGTATTGTTGTATATGGCACCCAAGATGGCACCTAGACAAACCTTAAAGCTTAAAAATACCGATAAAATAAGGATTTTAAAAGAAATGGTGGTTAGAGGC
>NZ_LIWS01000026.1:0-1009 GCF_012978835.1 Campylobacter sp. RM16190
AAATCAGCTTACTAGACTATGTCACGAGCGAAGAGCTACCGACATAATGACAATAAGAGAGCTTGATAAAATACGCAAAGAGCTTGAGAGGCTAGAGCCTTAATGCTAGTAAAATTCTTTCCAAATCAACAAGGCGGAGGAACGGGAAGCGTATATTATCTACTTAACGATAGAGTAGAGCAAGGCACAGCCAAGATATTACAAGGCGATAAAAACCAAACAATACAGCTTATAAATCAAATACCCTACAAGCAAAAAGTTACATTTGGCAGCCTAAACTTTACCGAAAGAGATATACCCCAAGAAATCAAGCTAGAGATAATAGCAGAGTTTGAAAGGGTGCTTTTAGCAGGACTTGAACGAGATAAAAACTATAAAATCCTTTGGGTAGAGCATACGGACAAGCAAAATTTAGAGCTAAATTTCGTAATCCCACGAATTGAGCTTGAGAGTTTAAAGAGCTTAACGCCATATTACTACAAGGCAGACCAGAACAGAATAGACGCCTTTAAAGACATAATTAACCTAAAATACGGCTTTACAGACCCCAACGACCCAAGCAGAGAGCAGCCTATCAAAGCAAGCAAAAAGAAAAAGAGACTATACAAAAACTTAGAAGATGTAGAAAATCAATTAAAATTAGACGTTATAAGCGGTTTTTTAACCTCACGAGATGAAATAGTCAACCACCTTAGAGAAAATGGCATAGAAGTCACGAGAGAGGGCAAGGATTGCATTTCTATAAAAATGCCAGAAGCAAAAAAAGCAACAAAACTTACAGGAGCAATATACGATGAACGATTTACTAGCCTCAAAAGCCTTGAAGGAATATTCAGAGAAAAGGAAAGAAGAGCTATTGAGTATAAGGAACGAACTCCTGCAGCAAAACGAGCAATTCTTAACAAGCTACAGGAGCGACTTACAAGAGCTTATGAACACAAATTTAGAGATAATCAACAAAAATATGGACTATCAAAAAGATCAGCTGGAGCAGATGAAAACAAATCTA
>NZ_LIWS01000027.1:0-947 GCF_012978835.1 Campylobacter sp. RM16190
AGAGCTATTGAGTATAAGGAACGAACTCCTGCAGCAAAACGAGCAATTCTTAACAAGCTACAGGAGCGACTTACAAGAGCTTATGAACACAAATTTAGAGATAATCAACAAAAATATGGACTATCAAAAAGATCAGCTGGAGCAGATGAAAACAAATCTAACCAGCTTTCAGCAAAAGATACAGCAGCAAATCTTAGACCAACTACGACTAGAAAGCCAAACACTACTACAAGTAGCAAGAGCCAAAGAAACAGAGAAGAGAGCGGAGCTATACGACACAATATCAAACAATGGACTATGGACGATAATCTTGATAATAGCTGGTGGCATCGCAGGATTTTTCTTGACAATTTTCTTTTTAAAATAAAGCAGCAAAGGCAAAAAAATGAACTTAGAACACGAATTATTGCTAGTATTAGAGCAAGAACGCAAGCAGCAGCAAGAGCTAATCGAGAATATGATGAAAGAATTCAAAGAATACGAGAAACTAACTCACGTATTCTTCGAGAAGAAGCTGCAAGAAGCAATCGACCAAATTTATACGGAACGGCAGGAATTCGTCAACGGTTTGAGCGAATTATCCAAGACATTAAATCAAATATTAGCGGAACTCAAGAAGGGCAACGACAACGCACAAGCAGACTTCTTGAAGACAATCAAAGCATTATTGGAGAATTCGCAGTATTCATTAAAAGAGAGTATGAAAGAGCTACAGAACTCTTTAAACGAACTTGTGAGCAAATTGGACTAAAAATCAGATATAAAGAGCTAATGCAAGATCTTAGACAAACGATAAAAGAGATACCACAAATTGACCCTGAAATAGAGAGCCTAAAGAAAGAAGCTAAAAAAGAGCAAGAACGACCAAGAAGCTCAATGCGGTTTAGAATGTAATACTTCACCCTAAAAGATGATAGCCTTGTGGAGCGTAGCGACAATACAAGGCG
>NZ_LIWS01000028.1:0-527 GCF_012978835.1 Campylobacter sp. RM16190
GCTATTATGTAGCAAATGCACAAGACTTTCATCGTAAAAGAAGCTAAGATTCCGATATAGCTTTAAATAATAGACATTTCTTTTTAAGCTATAAAAACATTTACTTAAAAGGATTTGTTATGGCAGTTCTTGAAAAGCTAGGAGCGAAGCGAGTAGAATCTCACATAATATCAGCTCTTGTATCTAAGCACTCTGAAATTAAAGGGCAGATAAAACATTATCAAGAGATGATATCTGATCTGCAAGATGAACTATCTACTATAAGTAAAGCCATTATAATATTTGATCCAAACTATAAAATTAGCACAATATCTGCTAAAAAAGTTAACAATGGTTCATATTTTTCTCGTGGCAAGCTTAGTGGTAGAATTCTTGAGTGTCTAAAGGTAAAACCTTGTAATATTAACGAGATAACCGATTATGTTTTTAAAGATGAGGATGTAGATAGTTTATTTATAAATAAACATAAACAAAATATCTATGTAGCAATTAATAAGCTCGTAAGACGTGGAATTTATCGGCCTTGT
>NZ_LIWS01000029.1:0-482 GCF_012978835.1 Campylobacter sp. RM16190
ACAAGGCCGAATTTACCGCATCTTCAATCTCTTTGGCTATCCTATTTTTTAAATTTGGCTCTGCCTACTTCTTGTAGATTTTCTTCTTCATATTTGTCATAAAGTTTTTTAAATCTATTTTGTGCTTGTACTCAATTACGAGAAAACTATCTTTGCTATAGCCAAATACTTTACAAGCTCTTAAAACCAGTATTTAGGATATGGAGAGGTATTCGGTAATAAATAGCCAAATACTTTACAAGCTCTTAAAACGCCTTCTGACTCTTGAGCTAGATAACTTATTTTTTGATCTTTTGTTGATTATATAAATTAATAAATACTCTCCTGATATATGTAGGAGAAATTGTACTTTATTTTTTTATAAAATGTCAGATTAGGTATTGGTTAATACATTTTATATGAATTATTTTTTTGACTTTCAAAAAAATATTTTAGAGGTTTATTTAATTACTTTGTGCATTTACTACATAAAAGCCCAATTT
>NZ_LIWS01000030.1:0-461 GCF_012978835.1 Campylobacter sp. RM16190
ATTTGTGCCACTGCTAATAGGATTATTTTTTGCTCTGTTTCCGTAAGCTCATATTTAGCACCCAATACACTATTTGATTGCGCTACTATGTTTCTGTCTTTTAGTTTTAATGGCGTTGTTTGCATTGTTTTCCTTTACGGATAAAAAGTTACTATTCGGTAATTATAGCATATAATAGTAACTTTATGGGATAAGGTTACTATTCACGGATAAAAAGTTACTATTCAAGGTTTTTTTACGGATAAAAAGTTACTATTCACGGATAAAAAGTTACAATAGCATATCGCAAACGCCCTATTTTAGGGCATAAAAATCTCTTAAACATTAAGAAACATTTTTTTATTAGAAACATTCACAACGATAAAAAACTTACGGATAAAAACTTACAATAGCATTCAATTATGTATCTTCGGAACCGGGGCGTTTATACGGCTTTGTGCTTACGCACTGCAGCCCGCCCC
>NZ_LIWS01000031.1:0-415 GCF_012978835.1 Campylobacter sp. RM16190
TATTAAATTTTAAGTGAAAAGTTGTTATAATTCTCGTATAATTCGGATTTAACGGCTACTTAACACATTCAATATATTCTAAGTCCTATTTTGTGGGACTAGAGCAAATTTTATCAAAATCGTAATATTTTTACAGGTATTTTTAGATGCAAATCTATCTCACGTAAAGGGATAATTATGTCTAAAATTTGGTTTTAGTTTAAGGCGTGTAGTCTTTAATTTTTCGAATTACAAATAATTGAAGTATTAAGAACCCCCTTTGTCCGAATTACACCAAACAAAAGGAGTTGTTAAATGAACAAAACAATTATAGCATTTTTAGTTGCACTAGCAGTGATCGTAACAGGTTGCAGTGCTCTATTTAGTGTTGGGCACGGAAATACCAGCACTATAAATCAAACAAATAATAAAAAAT
>NZ_LIWS01000032.1:0-411 GCF_012978835.1 Campylobacter sp. RM16190
TTATTATTTGTTTGATTTATAGTGCTGGTATTTCCGTGCCCAACACTAAATAGAGCACTGCAACCTGTTACGATCACTGCTAGTGCAACTAAAAATGCTATAATTGTTTTGTTCATTTAACAACTCCTTTTGTTTGGTGTAATTCGGACAAAGGGGGTTCTTAATACTTCAATTATTTGTAATTCGAAAAATTAAAGACTACACGCCTTAAACTAAAACCAAATTTTAGACATAATTATCCCTTTACGTGAGATAGATTTGCATCTAAAAATACCTGTAAAAATATTACGATTTTGATAAAATTTGCTCTAGTCCCACAAAATAGGACTTAGAATATATTGAATGTGTTAAGTAGCCGTTAAATCCGAATTATACGAGAATTATAACAACTTTTCACTTAAAATTTAATAT
>NZ_LIWS01000033.1:0-397 GCF_012978835.1 Campylobacter sp. RM16190
CGCCTTGTATTGTCGCTACGCTCCACAAGGCTATCATCTTTTAGGGTGAAGTATTACATTCTAAACCGCATTGAGCTTCTTGGTCGTTCTTGCTCTTTTTTAGCTTCTTTCTTTAGGCTCTCTATTTCAGGGTCAATTTGTGGTATCTCTTTTATCGTTTGTCTAAGATCTTGCATTAGCTCTTTATATCTGATTTTTAGTCCAATTTGCTCACAAGTTCGTTTAAAGAGTTCTGTAGCTCTTTCATACTCTCTTTTAATGAATACTGCGAATTCTCCAATAATGCTTTGATTGTCTTCAAGAAGTCTGCTTGTGCGTTGTCGTTGCCCTTCTTGAGTTCCGCTAATATTTGATTTAATGTCTTGGATAATTCGCTCAAACCGTTGACGAATTCCTG
>NZ_LIWS01000034.1:0-377 GCF_012978835.1 Campylobacter sp. RM16190
ATGGCGCGGCGGACGGGGCTCGAACCCGCGACCTCCGGCGTGACAGGCCGATATTCTAACCAACTGAACTACCGCCGCAACCAAGATAAATGGTGGTCGCTATAAGACTCGAACTTATGACATCCACCTTGTAAGGGTGGCGCTCTACCAACTGAGCTAAGCGACCGAAAACTAAATAACAAAAAGCTAAAATTTAGCTTTTGGTGGCGACCCTTAGAGGATTCGAACCTCTGTTACTACACTGAGAGAGTAGAGTCCTGGGCCACTAGACGAAAGGGTCATAACCCTAAACAATGGTGTCCTGTGCTGGACTCGAACCAGCGACCCCTTCATTAAAAGTGAAATGCTCTACCTGCTGAGCTAACAAGACTTCAAAT
>NZ_LIWS01000035.1:0-334 GCF_012978835.1 Campylobacter sp. RM16190
ATAGGTGTTTATTTAGCCGCCAAGCATAAATTTGCTCAAGAGCTATGGTTTATTTTTGCTATGAACGAGTAAAAAATAGCGTGCATCTGCACGCTATTTCAATTCCTTTAAAAAATTGCAACTACTTACATTACCCATTTTACAAGCTTTTTTAAGATAAAATATAGCATCTTTTTTTATCGATGCATCTTTTGATTTATAGTATCTGGATTTTAATATAGAACCATATATTGAACAGCCACTGGTTGAATATTTACTGCCATCATTATTATCGCAAGCTTGCTTAGCATACTTTGAAGATTCGTATTCATTGTCCATAAACATAGTTCCAACA
>NZ_LIWS01000036.1:0-331 GCF_012978835.1 Campylobacter sp. RM16190
GGGTCTAAAACTTTTTTTGTAAATCGTGCGAAGCTTGTCGTAAGAGTTTTTGGCAGTTGTAAAATTTCGTAAAGTTCTGCTAAATTGAAAGCCTTTGATTTTACTCTTTGATTTTGCATTTGCATACAAAATTGATAAAACCTTACTGCATATTTGCTATTAAATTTTAATGCCTGCTCTAGCTCTATCTTTGTAAAATTGCCCTTTAATTGCAGTAAGTAGGGCTTCATTTCATCGCTTATTTTAAACTCAATCCTATTCTCTCCGTTAAAGTATTTAGCTCTGCTTATCCAATGAAACATAGTCCAATCGCCATCGCCATTTTCAATAT
>NZ_LIWS01000037.1:0-329 GCF_012978835.1 Campylobacter sp. RM16190
GTGCCACTGCTAATAGGATTATTTTTTGCTCTGTTTCCGTAAGCTCATATTTAGCACCCAATACACTATTTGATTGCGCTACTATGTTTCTGTCTTTTAGTTTTAATGGCGTTGTTTGCATTGTTTTCCTTTACGGATAAAAAGTTACTATTCGGTAATTATAGCATATAATAGTAACTTTATGGGATAAGGTTACTATTCACGGATAAAAAGTTACTATTCAAGGTTTTTTTACGGATAAAAAGTTACTATTCACGGATAAAAAGTTACAATAGCATATCGCAAACGCCCTATTTTAGGGCATAAAAATCTCTTAAACATTAAGAAAC
>NZ_LIWS01000038.1:0-328 GCF_012978835.1 Campylobacter sp. RM16190
CTACTGCAATACTTCCGTTTGCAGTACCACCTGTATTTCCATTCTGATCTTGTATGAAAGCCTCTACAGATGATGTTTTACCATCTTGTACAGGAACTGTTATTTCTACGCCGTTAGCTATATTGTCCGGAGTTAATGGAATATCTTGTGAAACAGGGTTTCCGTCAGGTCCTGTTACGGTTACTTTTAACGTATCGCCAGGTTTAGCGTCGGCAGGAATTGTAATTTTTGCTGTTGTGTTATCAGGATCGGTTGAATTTTCACCAGATGATAATGTTCCGTTACTGTTTGCATCCTCAGGGAATGTAATTTCAGGTGTTGGTATGCC
>NZ_LIWS01000039.1:0-311 GCF_012978835.1 Campylobacter sp. RM16190
TTTTAGCGGAATTTATTATATTATTTTGTGTATATTTGCTAAATAAGAAAGTAAAGCAAATACTTAAAGAGATTAGAGATTTAAAAAAGTAGGAGGGGTTAAAATGTCTTATATTTTTATGGCTGTTGTAATTTTTGGGATTATTTTTATCGCTGTTTCGGGTATTAAATCAATAGATACATCGAATTAAAAATGATCGAGTATATTTTGTGTCCAAAATACTGAATAAAAAAGGAATATGAGTGATTAAAATATTTTATTGTTTGTTCTTATCTTTTTCTTTATCTTTTGCAACTGATTGCATGAAAGAA
>NZ_LIWS01000040.1:0-296 GCF_012978835.1 Campylobacter sp. RM16190
AAAAAATATCTTGCGGTATAAAATCCCTCGGCTATCCTTGGGTCAAATTTAAAAGTCTTGTTCGTAAGACGCTTGATGACGCCTTGTTTTTTTAGCTCTATCTCGTTACTCATCATACTCTTTCATCCAAATTTAATCCCTTAGTCTATCCAAATTTATTTTAACAATAAGAATTTTATAAGGCAATAGTTTAAATTTATGTCTAATAATATAAAACCATCGTCTAAAAGAATAATCCATAAATATACATGTTGCCAATTCATTACATCAAAGACATTAAACCAATTTAACCAATT
>NZ_LIWS01000041.1:0-285 GCF_012978835.1 Campylobacter sp. RM16190
GGTAAAGTTTAGGCTGCCAAATGTAACTTTTTGCTTGTAGGGTATTTGATTTATAAGCTGTATTGTTTGGTTTTTATCGCCTTGTAATATCTTGGCTGTGCCTTGCTCTACTCTATCGTTAAGTAGATAATATACGCTTCCCGTTCCTCCGCCTTGTTGATTTGGAAAGAATTTTACTAGCATTAAGGCTCTAGCCTCTCAAGCTCTTTGCGTATTTTATCAAGCTCTCTTATTGTCATTATGTCGGTAGCTCTTCGCTCGTGACATAGTCTAGTAAGCTGATTT
>NZ_LIWS01000042.1:0-279 GCF_012978835.1 Campylobacter sp. RM16190
TTAGAGATTTAAAAAAGTAGGAGGGGTTAAAATGTCTTATATTTTTATGGCTGTTGTAATTTTTGGGATTATTTTTATCGCTGTTTCGGGTATTAAATCAATAGATACATCGAATTAAAAATGATCGAGTATATTTTGTGTCCAAAATACTGAATAAAAAAGGAATATGAGTGATTAAAATATTTTATTGTTTGTTCTTATCTTTTTCTTTATCTTTTGCAACTGATTGCATGAAAGAATTTAAGTCAATTTATGATGATACCAGCGAAGAAGGGCTAT
>NZ_LIWS01000043.1:0-251 GCF_012978835.1 Campylobacter sp. RM16190
AGGGTGCTTTTAGCAGGACTTGAACGAGATAAAAACTATAAAATCCTTTGGGTAGAGCATACGGACAAGCAAAATTTAGAGCTAAATTTCGTAATCCCACGAATTGAGCTTGAGAGTTTAAAGAGCTTAACGCCATATTACTACAAGGCAGACCAGAACAGAATAGACGCCTTTAAAGACATAATTAACCTAAAATACGGCTTTACAGACCCCAACGACCCAAGCAGAGAGCAGCCTATCAAAGCAAGCAA
>NZ_LIWS01000044.1:0-240 GCF_012978835.1 Campylobacter sp. RM16190
AGCCAGCAATAGATAAAAATGTAGCCACCAAAACACCAAGCCAAAATTTTAACATACCCAAACGCTCTTTAGCTTCATCTAATTTAGGCACAAATTCCCCTTTATCTTTTTTACCAAATTATACCACACTTAGCAGTCTATCTATTAGTTAAATTTTATGATATAATTATCTCAGCATTTCGTTATTTTATAGTTAGGCGAGCATATTTAGGTAATACCTACGGTATTACCTAAAGCTCG
>NZ_LIWS01000045.1:0-234 GCF_012978835.1 Campylobacter sp. RM16190
GAATTTTAAATATTACTAATTTTATATTTTTGTTTGTTTTGTCTTATAAGTTTTACTGAATATTGAGAAGTGGCAGATTTTAAAATAATCCGCTCACATTTCTATCCTTTTTCTTGTATTTTTCAGGGTTTGATTTCATCTCTGCTTTAAGCTCTTTGGCTTCTCTTATGGCTCTATCTAAATGCTCTAGGCTGTCAAAATCTGCTCTTGCTTTTTGATCGTCTCTAGGGTCAA
>NZ_LIWS01000046.1:0-209 GCF_012978835.1 Campylobacter sp. RM16190
AGACCCTATAAAATAAATTGTGTAAATGGCTGAAAAATGATATATTAGGAGGTATGATAAACAGTTCGGCACAAATCATGCCTCACTGTTTATCTTCGAGTTTTGTGCTTTGCACAAAACATCGTATTATTGTACGCGGTTTGTAAACAAACCGCTTCTTGAAAAAACTTTTTTCGCAAATTGATATTTGCTTCAAAAAGTTTTTATGG